>USNP01000090.1 GCA_900556165.1 uncultured bacterium | reverse complement strand
TGTCAATAAATAAAACTACTTTCGCCCAACTTTTACCATTGCGGCCCGCAAAACTTCGCCCTTTAAAGTGTATCCAGCTCGAAGCTCCTCAGCAATAACCTCTTCTTCACCTTCAGATTCTTCATCGAATTGAATCGCTTCATGAAGTTCAGGATTAAAAGTAACACCTTTCGAAGAATCAATTTTAACAACTCCCATTTTCGAAAGATTTTTTTCCAAATTTTTGCTCATTTTTACAACATTTTGCGCCCAAGCATTTTTTGCTAAATCTTCTGGTAAATGCGAAATCGCTCTTTCAATATCATCAACCATCGGAATCAACGCCAAGACTGCTTTTTTCTCACCCAATTTTTGTGCACCAGAAACTCGACTTTCAACATTTTTGCGATAATTCTCGAAATCAGCACGCGTGCGTTGTAGATCGTTTTTTAGCTCTAAATTTTCTGCGTGAAGTTTTTCCATCTTAGAATCTTTTTTGAAAAATCCGTCTTTTTTCTCACCTTTCGAAATTTCTTGCTTTTTTTCCAAATTATTCTCTTCCATTTTTCCTCCTTAAATTTTATTTACATACTTTGATACTTTTTTAAGAAATTTTTTACGCATCTCAATCGTATTCTCTTCTCTGCCAATGAGCCCAAAAGATAAAATTTTATTAGTCTTAATACCGCAAATTTTCAATACTGCGTTCTTCAAAACCGCAATTCCATAGCTATTTGGCGATAGGCTAATAAATCCAGAAAAAACCTTAAACCAAATACCAGGACCTTGAGATGTTGTAATAATTGTAGCGGTTTTCCCTTTTGCAAGTTGCTCAAATTGTCTTCCGGTTATAAAATTTACCAAAAACCTACCACGAGGATTACTTCTATATGTTATTCCAGGAGTAAAAACTCGGTCAATCCACCCCTTCATTAAGCTGGGCATACTTCCCCACCAAATTGGATAAATGAAAATTAAGTGATCTGCCCATTGAATTAATTCTTGCGAATTCGTAATTTCAGCATCCTCCTTCATTCGTTCCCGATAGCCAAAACGTAAAACTGGATCAAATTTCATTTCCGCAAGATTTAGAGTTTCAATCTGATGTTTTTTACTGTTTAAGTTTTTAATAACCTCCTTAAAAATAGACGCATTGAAACTCTTTTTATCTGGATGGCCATTTATCACTAGAATATTCATTATCCCTCCTTGAATTATAATATCTCTTCTAAAAATTCACCAGTTTGCTGAACTAATCGCACTACTTTTCCGTAATTTTGGCGAGTTGGCCCAAGAACTCCAATGTAAGAATTTTCCGAAAAAGGACTTTCGAATTTTGAAATTATTAAACTCGCACCAGAACTTTTACCAATTGGATTTTCGCTACCAATATAAACATTCAAAGGTTCATTTGGTGCAACTTCACGCAGCCAAGGATCAAGATTGTCAAGAAGTTGCGCAACAGATTGAACCGCTTCGCCACTTTCGAACTCCGGCTGAGAAAAAAGATTATAAATTCCGTTTATGTAAAGTTGATCACCAATTGTTGCTAACCCAAGATTCCCCGTCAGTTCAACCAAAGAATCCACCGCCGATCGAATCGCCTGATCAGCGCGATCATTTTGTGCTGTAACCCGCGAAGAAATTGCCCGAAAACCGCGCGAAAAATTATCTTTAGAATTATTCGAATTCAACAATAGTTGTTCATTTTCATTTTGCTCAGTTAAACGATTAACATAAAAACGATAGCCTTTATCAGTTGGAATTCGCCCTGCTGAAGTGTGCGGTTGTGTAATTAACCCAAAATCTTCAAGTTTAACCATTTCTGAACGAATTGTTGCACTCGAAACGCCAAAAAGTTTCGCTAAAGTCACGCTACCAACCGGGCTGGCAACTTCGGCATACTGTTCAATAATTGCAACCAAAATCTGCGTTTGTCGCGGTGTAATATTCATACTTTTAGTTTATCATAAATTAGCACTTAGGTCAATAGAGTGCTAATTCTGTATTTTTGCATATTGTGTTGTAGTTTTAACACGGCTTCTACAACACGCTTGACTTTTTATTTTATTTATGCTATAATTATAAAGTC
>USNP01000089.1 GCA_900556165.1 uncultured bacterium | reverse complement strand
CGGTGAATCTGTTTGGGTGAATAACGGAAAGCTTTACAAAGTTGAGGCTTCGGATAAAATTTCGGATGATGAAATTCGAAAAATTGCGACAAGTTTAAACGCATAAAAGGTGGCTTTGGCCGCTTTTTATTTTGGTGGTTTTAGGTTGAGAAAAAAAACAAATTGAAGTATAATATATAACTATGAAAGCAAGAACTCGTTTTGCGCCGAGTCCAACTGGATATATTCATGTTGGAAATGTTCGAAGCGCGCTATATCCATATTTAATCGCCAAACAAACTGGCGGAGATTTTATTTTGCGAATTGAAGACACCGATCAAGCTCGATTTGTTGAAGGTGCTGAAGATTTAATTCTTGATACCCTCAAATGGCTCAGCTTAGACTGGAATGAGGGTCCAATTTATGGTGAAAAAGGCCAAGAAAGCGGTGGTTTTGGTCCTTATCATCAGACCAATCGTCGTGAAATTTATCTCGATTGGGCAAGGAAATTAATCGAAAAAGGTTTGGCATATGCTGATCCGTACTCGCCAGAGGAAGTTGAGGAATTTCGAAATAAGGCTAAAGCTGAAAAACGGGCTTTTTTATATCGTGAATATCGCCCAAAAAATCCACCAGAGTGGAAAATTGGGATGCCTCTACGCTTCAAAACGCCAGAAATTAAACGCTACACTTGGCATGATGCGGTGATGGGTGAACTTTCAGCTGGGCCAGAAGCTTTGGACGATTTTATTTTAATTAAGGCAGATGGTTTACCAACTTACAATTTTGCACATATTGTTGATGATTTCGAAATGAAGGTCACACATGTGATTCGTGGTTCAGAATATGTTGCGAGTACACCGAAATATCTTTCACTATATGAAGCGCTCGAGATTGAGCCGCCAATTTTAGCACATTTGCCACATATTTTAGCTCCGGAAGGAAATAAAAAACTCGGTAAAAGGGATGGGGCAAAAAGTGTTAGTGAATATCGTGCTGATGGAATTTTACCTGAAGCAATGTTAAATTTTTTAGCTCAACTTGGCTGGAATGACGGCACTGAGCAAGAAATTTTCACTAAAGAGGAATTGATTGAAAAATTCTCTCTTGATCGTGTCCAGAAGTCTGGTGCAAGATTCGACGAGCAGCGACTTTTGTGGCTTAATGGTCAGTGGATTCGACGAATTTCATTAGACGATCTGTTTGAACGTGTTCAAGATTTTTGGGGTAAAAACGCACAGAACGCCAGCGAAGAATATAAAAAAGAGGTTCTAAGTTTGGTTTTTGATCGCTTAAAAACACTCAAAGATTTGCCACTTGCCAGCGAATATTTCTTTGCGGAACAAAAGTCCAATCTTGAAATGATTTCGAAAAACAAGCAACTTAAAAAACTTGAAAAATCACAAATTTTGGAACTTTTGAGTTTAGGAATAAATAAATTCGAAATGATCGAAAACTGGAATGATAACGAAATTCAAAATATATTAAATCAACTGTTAGAAGAAACTGGTCAAAAGCCAGGGATTCTTTTCCAGATTATTCGAATTTCGCTAACTTGGGCGCCATTTTCGCCAGCTTTGAATCAAACTTTGCGTGCGATTGGCAAAAATGAAAGCTTGAAACGATTAAAAAATCGCTTTCTGAAATTGAAAAAATGTAAAAAATAACTCCGTTTTGTACGGAGTTATTTTATATTTTCAAAAATAATTTTGGCGATTTCCTGTGGTTTTTCCATTGGTGAAAGATGGCCACTATTCTTCAAGATATAAAAATCCGATTTAGGAAAAAGCATCTGGAACTTTTCTTTCTCGAATTTTTTTACGGTCGAATCTTCTTCGCCAATAATTGCAATTTTAATGTAATTTTCATTTTCGAAAACTTTCTTATCAAGTGCGATTGGAATTGTTATTTTTTGTGCTAAGAGTTTTTTGAAAGAATTTTGGCAAAAAAACATATTTTGATAAATATTTTTATTGGCTTCTCGCGACCAAGTTTTTTGAAGTATGGCGGCTTTAAAAGGTGAAAATATTGATAAATTCGAAAAAATCATCAGAAAGTTAGAATTGTGTAAAGCTTTCATTCCGGCCAGAAAAGAATCGCTTGGTTCAAAAACAGGGTTAATAATTACGGTTGGAATTTTTTTCGAAATTTTAGCGTCGCTCACAAAATATAAGCTAAAGGAATGACTAACAATTAAGT
>USNP01000088.1 GCA_900556165.1 uncultured bacterium | reverse complement strand
AAGAAAAGTTTATGAATAAATCATAAAATCTTCAACTTTTAATGTTCTTGATAAGATAAGACTACAAATTGTAATTATCTATCAACTGTTGTTTATTTTAGCATAAAAATAATATTTTGTCAACTACTAGTAAATCAGAAACAAAATATTGACAAAATATTAAAAATATGGTTAACTAATAGGCAATTAATAAGTGGATTTTGGGAACAGAATTTAACTTATTAAGAACATTATTATTTCAAGGAGGAAAAATATGAAAAATATTTTTTTCGGTAAAACACTGGCAGCTCGCAAAATTGATGCTATCCCAGGTATGATTGAATTTGATATTCCTGTTCATGGGGATAGTCGAGGCTGGTTTAAAGAAAATTTCCAAAAGGAAAAAATGTTACCATTAGGCTTCCCAGAAAGCTTTTTCACGGAAGGGAAATTGCAAAATAACGTTTCTTTCTCTCGTAAGAATGTCCTTCGTGGTCTTCACGCTGAACCTTGGGACAAATATATTTCTGTCGCCGATGAAGGTACGGTTCTGGGTTCTTGGGTGGACCTGCGGGAGGGTGATACTTTTGGGAATACTTATCAAACCATAATTGATGCTTCAAAAGGTATTTTTGTCCCACGTGGTGTGGCTAATGGTTTTCAAGTTTTATCTGATAAGGTTGCTTACAGCTATCTGGTTAATGACTACTGGGCATTGGAGCTTAAACCAAAATATGCCTTTGTTAACTATGCAGATCCGAGTCTGAATATCACTTGGGAGAATTTAACAGAAGCAGAAGTCTCAGAAGCAGACAAAAAGCATCCACTACTCAAGGATGTTAAGCCTGTTACTTTCGAAAAGGAGGAATTAAAATGATTTTAATTACAGGAGCAAATGGACAGCTTGGAAGTGATCTCGTGCGCTTATTGGATGAAAAAGGCGCGGAATATAAAGCTGTTACCATCGACGATATGGATATCACCAAAGTTGCTGATGTTGAAAAAGTTTTTGAACAAATTCAGCCAGATGTAGTTTATCATTGTGCAGCCTATACGGCTGTTGATATGGCAGAGGACGAAGGACACGATTTGAATTATCTTGTGAATGTTCTTGGCACTGTAAATATCGCTAAGGCTACCGAAAAATACGGTGCAAAATTGGTTTATATTTCAACCGACTATGTTTTTAGTGGTAAAAAGCCAAAGGGCGAAAAATGGCATGTTGATGATTCTCAAGATCCACA
Source organism: uncultured bacterium (assembly GCA_900556165.1). Classification (GTDB taxonomy): domain Bacteria; phylum Patescibacteriota; class Saccharimonadia; order Saccharimonadales; family Saccharimonadaceae; genus Nanogingivalis. The sequence continues at coordinate 957 of USNP01000088.1, read as the reverse complement.
AAATGAATACGGCCGCGCAAAACTTTTGGGCGAAGAAGCTGTAAAGCGGATTTGTTCGAAATTCTATATTGTGCGAACCTCTTGGGTTTTTGGTAAATATGGCAAGAATTTCGTCTTTACGATGCAAGATTTAGCTAAAACGAATAAAACGATTTCGGTGGTGAATGATCAATTTGGTCGCCCAACTTGGGCGCGAACACTGGCAGAATTTATGGTTTTCTTGATCGAAAATAGTTCAGCTTATGGTATCTATCATCTTTCGAACGATTCCGAAGATGGGATTTCTTGGTATGAATTTGCCAAAGAGATTTTAAAAAATACTGATGTTGAAGTTTTGCCAGTAAATTCAGATGAATTTTTGACAAAGGCAAAACGGCCAGAGAATTCGACTATGGATCTCGAAAAAACTAAAGCGACCGGTTTTACTATTCCAACTTGGAAGGAAGCTCTTGAAGCTTTTAGAGCATAATAAAACAGAATAGGCGGAAATTTCTGCCTATTTTTTATGTTGATTTTTATTTAGTGGTATGATAAAATTTAAACATAAACTATTTAACGAGGGGAAAAGGAGTGGATAAAGAAAATATTAAATCACCGTTTAAAGGTGATGGAAAACTAAAAAAGATAAATATCTCCAAGAAGCTTTTATTTAAGATTACTGTTGCGCTCTTGGCTATTATTTTAGCTTTTGGTGTTTATTATGTTATCACTAATTTAACAAAAGAAAGTAAAAATAAAGGTGATGTTAATATTGGTGGTCAAAAAGTAACATACGAAGAGCGAACTAAAAGCTATTCTGATTTTAAAGAATATATGAAAGGTAATCCAGCAGTTAAGATTCCTGAAGGATTAACTCTAGAGAAACATGTAGATGACTTGTTAATTCTTAATGCTGCTCTAAAAGCAAAAGCTAAAAGCTGTAATGTTAATGTTGATCTTTCAAAGAATAAGTATTTA
>USNP01000087.1 GCA_900556165.1 uncultured bacterium | reverse complement strand
ATGTTATTATAGTTATGTTTTAGAATACAAAACAAAAACAAAAGGAATCAAATGAAACAAATAAAAACAAGAAAAGTATTGAAATACTTTGACCCAATTTTTAAAAAGAATTTTAGTTTGAAAGTTGAAAAAGTGCTTTCGAAAAATCAAGAAGAGTTGAAAATTACTCTTCCAACTGAAAAAAATTTCTTCCGTGGCGTAAGTTTTAGTGAAAATGTCATCCTTAAAAAACTCACAAACGGAAATTGGGTGAAAAATCTTCATGCAAAATTTGGTGAAGGAGCAGAAGAGGTTTTTGGCTTAAATGAAATTAACGAAGAAAGCGATTTAGAGTCTCGCGACATTAGAATTATCGCTTTTGTTGAAAAAAGTTTAGCTTAGTTCTCTTCACTAAATTAAAAAATCTCGCTTGAATTTAAGCGAGATTTTTATAGTTTTCGAAAATCTTATTCGTTTACACCAAGTTCGATTCGTGAGAATTGGCGCACAACAATATTTTCACCAAGTTTTGCAACAGTTTCTTTTAAGAACTGCTCAACTGTTTTGCTGTCGTCCATAATATAAGTTTGCGAAAGAAGAACTTTTTCAGCAAAATATTTTTTCACTTGACCATCAACAATTTTTGCAGCAATTTCAGCTGGTTTTCCTTCTTTCGAAACACGCTCTTCAGCTTCAGCTTTTACGCGAGCGATTTCTTCTGCTGGAATATCAGATTCGTTAGCATAAACTGGTGCCATCGCAGCAATTTGCATTGCAATTTGGTGGGCAAAATTCTTGAAATCTTCTGTTCGAGCAACAAAGTCGGTTTCGCAGTTAACTTCAACAATAACACCGATTCGGCCACCATGAACGTAAGCCTCAACCAAACCTTCACGAGCTTCACGATCACCTTTCTTCTCAGCTTTCGTCAAACCTTTTTTTCGAAGAGCTTCAAGCGCTTTATCAAAATCGCCTTCAGCTTCAACAAGAGCTTTTTTGGCATCAGTTAGACCAAGACCTGTCAATTCTTTAAGTTTCTTAATTTCTTCAATAGAAACAGCCATAATTCTCCTTTTATTTATCAGTTTTAGCTTCTTTGATAGCTTCGATTACATAATCCAAAAGTAATTTAACACCTTTGATTGCATCGTCATTAGCTGGAATTATATAATCAATTCCATCTGGGTTAACATTTGTATCAACAATCGCAACAACTGGAATATTCAAAGTTTTTGCTTCACGAATTGCATTTGCATCAGCGATTGCATCAGTTACAAACAAAATTCCTGGGCGACCCATTAAATCTTTGATTCCACCATATTTTGTGTTCAAAGATTCAATTTCTTCAGCATATCGTTGAACTTCAAGTTTTGAATATCGTTTTGAAAGTTCACCACTTTCCATTCGTTTTTCAAGAGTTTTCAATTTTTTAATTTGTTGGTTAACGGTTGCTGAGTTTGTAAGCATTCCACCAACCCATCGTTCAACAACGTATGGTTGATTTACTCTTTGAGCGGCTTCACGAACAGATTCTTTAACTTGTTTTTTAGTTCCAACAAAAAGAACTTTTCGACCACCCTCAACTGCTTTTGTGATAACTGGAAGAGCCTTTTCAAGACCTTCAACAGTTTTAGTTAGATCAATAATGTGGCTATCTTGACGCTTGCTGTGAATGTATGGCGCCATTTTTGGATGCCAGCGTGAAGTTTTGTGACCAAAATGAACGCCGGCCTCAAGCAATTGCTTGATATCTACTTTTACAGACATTTTAACTCCTTTGTCTTCATTTTTGGGGTTATTTTCAAAATTACATTCGAAAGGAAGTCTCCCAAAAATTGTTTCATTAAATTTATATACTTTTAAAGTATATCACACTTTGCATAAAAAGAAAAGAGGCAAATTACCTCTTCTCTAATTTTATTGTCGTTTGATAACAACTGCAGAAATTGCCGCAAGAATTATTGAAATAGCACCAATCAAAACAGTTTCGAATCCCTGTTTTTGGTTTTCACCAGTATTTGGAGCTTGAAGTATTTGAATCTGTTTATTATCTTTTTTCGAAATTTGATTTTCAGGCAATTTGGAAGCTTTTACTTCGCTCGAATTCTGTCCCTGTTTTTCATCAAGCTTTTCGTCTTGATTTTTGTTCTCATTTTTCTTATTTTCTTCTTCAATTTTTTTATTAATTTGATTTGTAACGTTGTCGATTCCAGCAATCAAGC
>USNP01000086.1 GCA_900556165.1 uncultured bacterium | reverse complement strand
AGAAACTTTAAATGGCACAGCCAAAGAAACAGAGTAGTCCTCGAAAGACTGGTTTGCGACGCAGCCACTTGCGATTGGATTTAGCTCGTCGAGTTAATAAAAAATCACCAGTAAAAGTTTATACAACTAAAAAACAATCTGGTAAAGCTTTGAATAAGCAACTCGAAGAAAATAAAACGCTAGCTGCTTAATTTGCTGGCGTTTTAATTTTTATTTGACAAAAACTAATAATATTTAATAATAGGAAAGAACCTTACGAAAAATGGCATCAAATAGACATTTAGGAAGGATTGTTGTTCTTCAAACACTTTACGAATATGAATTTCGCTCTCAGGCGCAATATCAATCTGTTGATTTAGCGGAAATCATTTTTCGAAATATGAAACAATATGAAGAAGTGATTGGTGATAAGCAATTCGTTCAAGATTTATTAAACGGGATTATTGAAAAACAGGTTGAACTTGACACGAAGCTTCAACCAATGGCTCCAGAATGGCCAATTTCGCAAATTTCACGAATTGACCGAAATGTTTTAAGGATAGGGCTTTATGAATTGCTATATTCTCAAAAAACAGTTCCGCCAAAGGTTGCGATTAATGAATCGGTTGAACTTGCGAAATCGTTTGGTTCCGATAATTCAAGTAAGTTTATAAATGGCGTTTTAGGAACGGCATATAAGCTTTTTGTGGAGGAACAAGATGGCGAACAAGAAGGTTGAGAATTTTCGAAAATATTTTCATAGAACTCGCCGAGCTTCAATTCAGGAGATTGTTCGAGAGCCAACCGCTGGTGGGGTGATTTTTCGACGCAACCAAAAAAATGAAGTTGAAATTTTGCTGATTCAAGATTCAAAAGATCGCTGGACAATTCCGAAAGGTCATATTGAAGAGGGTGAAACAGCGCAAGAAACAGCTCGTCGTGAAATTGGTGAAGAGGCTGGATTGCACGATGTTAAGATTATTGGCTGGCTTGGAAAGATTAATTTTCGCTATCGCCGAATCGATAAGCTTGTTTTAATGACAACGCAAGTTTTTTTGGTTAAAGCGCTTGGCGACACCAATGCTATTCAAAAAGAAGATTGGATGAATGGAATTCGGTGGTTTAGTTTTGCGGACGCTTTGGACGAAATCGAATATGAAGATATAGGGAAGCTCATTTTGCTTGCAATGAAAAAAATTAGACAGGAGAATTTATAATGAGCGGAATTTTACTAACACCATATCACGAGTGGGCAAAAGAAAAGCTCGGTTATGATTTTGATAATATTGATCTGTTGGTTACAGCTTTAACTCACCGCAGTTATTTGAATGAACATAAAAAATCGGCTAATGAGCATAATGAACGGCTTGAATTTTTAGGTGATGCAGTTTTGGAGCTTGTTACAACTGATTTTCTTTTTTCGAATTATGATAAGCCAGAAGGAATTTTGACAGCTTGGCGTTCAGCACTTGTGCGAACGGAAAGTATTGGTGCAGCTGGTGAGCGACTCGGCTATGAAAAACTAATTCGAATGAGTCGCGGCGAAAAACAGGGCTCTGCAAGAGCTCGTCAGCAAATTTTGGCTAATGCCTTCGAAGCTACAACTGGGGCGATTTACCTTGATAAGGGTTATGAAGCTGCAAAAAAATACATTACAGATAATATTTTAAGCACTTTGCCCCAAATTTTAGAGGAAGAATCTTGGCGTGATCCAAAGAGTTATTTGCAGGAAATTTCACAAGCCCGAGATGGATTTACGCCAATTTATAAGGTTTTGAATGAATACGGTCCAGATCACGATAAAATTTTCACATTGGGTGTTTTTGTTGGTGATAAAAAAATGGGTGAAGGTGAAGGTCCAAGCAAACAAATTGCTCAACAGGAAGCTGCTCGCGAGGCAATTCGAAAATATAAAAATAACGAAAAGATATAATTTATGAATAATTTTGAAAGTAATTTTGGTAAAAATGAATTTCTTGATACAAGAGAGATATTCAAAGAATCGGAGCCAAAAGTTATTTCAATATTTACTCCAAAAAATGCAAATGAAGCAAAGCTTGAATTCCTTGAAAATAATGATCTTTCTCACCCTAATAATGAATATGAAAAATTAAATAGTGGTGAAATTAAAAATCTTTACCAAAATATTTCGAATGCAATTTTAGCAGTCGAAAACGATAATTCACTTGGTGATATTGAGCGAGAGATGTATAATACTCAACTCG
>USNP01000085.1 GCA_900556165.1 uncultured bacterium | reverse complement strand
TCAATATTCTTATGCTTTTATTCTTTCGAATTTTCCAAAAAAGCAAAAATAAATCCGTCAATTTCGCCATTTAGCACTTTTTCAATATCTTTTTCTTCATGCTTCGTGCGAGTGTCTTTCACAAGCTTGTAAGGGTTCAGAACATAATTTCGAATTTGCGATCCCCAGTCAGCAGATTTTCCAGCTTGAAGCTCACTCAAATTTTGAGCATGTTGCTCAATTTTCATTTGAATAAGCTTTCCACGCAAAATATTCATCGCAGTTTCTTTATTTTGAGTTTGTGAACGCTCGTTTTGAATTGCTACAACCGTACCAGTTGGAATATGTGTAATTCGAACCGCAGAATCAGTCGTATTAACCCCCTGTCCACCTTTTCCACCCGAGCGATAAACATCAACCCTAAGGTCTTTTTCAGCTATATCAACTTGCTCCGGCGCATCAATTTTTGGCAGAATTTCAACCAAAGCAAAAGAAGTCTCTCGTGTTCCAGCACTGTTAAATGGTGAAACTCGCACTAGCCGGTGAACGCCATTTTCGCTCCGTAATTTGCCGTAAGCATAAAGCCCCTGAACCTCAAAAACACTAGTTTTAATTCCAGCTTCTTCGCTCGCGCTTCGTTCTATTTGCTCAGTTTTTAGATCATTTTTTTCAGCCCAGCGCAAATACATCCTTTCAAGCATTTCAGCAAAATCCTGTGCATCGGTTCCACCAACACCAGAAGTTATTCGAACTATTACATCACCATCATCAAATTCTCCATCAAACAAAAGTTGTTTGCGAAGCTCTAAAAAATCACTTTCAAATTGCTGAATTTGGCTTTCAAATTCATCAAATAGATCATCGTCACCAAGATCAATTAACTCAGAAATATCTTCAATCTGCGTTTTTAAAACTACCCACGGATGAATAACTTTTTTCAAATCCGCAAGTTTTTTAACTTTTTCTTGCGCATTTTTTGGATTTAGCCAAATTTCAGGGTTCGAAATTTCAGTTTCAAGCTCAGTTATTTGATTTCTTTTGTTTTCAAGATCAAGCTTCAAGCTCGCTTTTTCAAGCTCATTTAAAATATCTGCTACGCGAACTTTCAGCTTATCCATAAGTTATTTTTTGGCCGCCTTTTCAGCCTCTTCTTCAATATCGTCGTCTGCGAAAAGTTTTTCAACAAACAAAAGTACAAAGTACACAACAAATGCAATCACCAAAAAGTTGATTATATCATTCAAAAATGCACCATAATAAAGAACCGCATCTTTTCCGGCAGGTGTTTTACCCATATTCCAAACAACACCCTTTAGCCCCTCAGCAGAACCAAGGATAAAGCCGAGTGGTGGCATGATAATATTGTTAATGAATGACTTAACAAGTTCGCCAGAAGCCGTTCCAAGAATCAAACCAATAGCCATCCCAATCAAACCTTGGTCTTTTATGAATTTTTTAAAGCCCGCAAATTGTACTTTTGGGTCTACTGCCTTTAGTTTCAAAGCAGATTTCTTTGTAGATTTATTCTGTTTTTTAGTCATAATATAAATTTTATCATAAAAGGTTTACATTTTCAATAAATTGCTCGCCTCTATCAACATAACTTTTAAACATATCAAAACTGGCGTGAGCTGGACTTAAAATAACCACATCACCACTTTTTGCATTTTTAAAAGCTACTTTCACCACTTCCTCCATATCTGTTTTTGCACCCAAATTAATAAATCTTTCAAAATTAACATCAGTCAATTTTTGCACCAATTTCTTCGCCTCAGCACCCATTAAAATCACTTTTCGAAGCTCATTCTCTGACATTTTTGAAATTTTCGAAATTAATTCACTCAAATCTGCACCTTTATTACTTCCACCAAGAATCAAAACTTTTGGCTGAGTAAAGGAATTTAAAGCTGCAATAGCGCTTCCCGGCGTAGTTGCGATTGAATCATCATAGAATCGAACACCCTCAACCTCACGAATAAATTTTAGCCGATGTGGTAAACCTGTAAATTTCGAAATCCCTTCTCGCCAAAAATCGAAGATTTCCTCAATTTCAAAACCTTTTTCACGCAAAAAATCAAAAGTTGCAATCATTGCAGCACAAGCATTTTTTTGATTATGTACACCGGGAATTTTCAAAATGTCAGTCGAAAAAATTAACTCATCCCCCCAAAAGAACTGATTCTCTTCAATGTGAGCCAAATCAAAATTTGGAAATGGTTGAAGTTCAGCTTTCAAACTCTGTTTTTCAGATTCAACTTTTTTCGAAACAATCTCATTTTCT
>USNP01000084.1 GCA_900556165.1 uncultured bacterium | reverse complement strand
AATTTTATCTAACGAATGTTATTGTGGTGAGTTTTTGCTTGCTTGTGATTGTTTTAGTTATTGTAGAAAATAAACCTGATATTGTAGCTGTTAGTATTTTATTGTCGATTGCTTCAGTTTCAAGTTTGTATCTTTTTGTAGTTCGTCGATATATTCTTAAAAAAGCGAATTCGATGTTTGACGCGAGAGTTGGATATAATTTTGAGATTAATGATGAGGTTGAAAATCGTTCGGAAGTAATTTTTCTTGAATTTAGCTTAAACGTTAAATATCTGATTGAAGAGTAAAATAAATCTTTGAAAACCCTACTAAAAGATTGATTTATGGATAATATTTCCGATTTTTGGTCGATTCTCACTAAATAAACCTCGCAATTGCGGGATTTTACTTTTTTCAAGAAAAAATGTATAATGTTTATTAGCTCGCAAATTGCGAAGAACTTTTAGAAAGAGGTGTTTTTATGAAAAAAACTGAAAAATACTTTAGTCGGAGAGTTCCAGTTTTCGAAAGTGTCGAGGAGCTGGAAATGTCATTGAAAGAATCACAAAAGGTGATTTTTAGGATTTTTATAGTTTTTGCAGTAATTGTGTCAATTTTGATTCAGGTTTTAATTGAAATGATTTATGGCTGGGGTGGAACAGGTCGTGCAATTATTATGATAATGGTTCGATTTTTTATTCTTTTGCACTGCATTAGAAATGAAATAAATATTGTTTCTCCAAGTATTGACAATACAGTTGCAATAATTTTTATGAGAAATGTTAAGGAAAATCGCCAAAAATTCATAATTTATCCAAAAGGGCGTTTGCCAGCGATTGCTATTCTTGATGTTAAGATTGATGAGCTTCGATATTTTAAAAGCTTTTGGGATTATAAAAATCATGAAATGAAGGATGTTAGTGCTTCGTCTTCTGCAAAAAAGCGGAGTATTCAATTTTTATTGGATCGAGCTGGTTGGCAAAAAGAAGAAATAATTCGAGGAATGAATTTAAAGCTTGACAGAGCGTTTATCTACTTGGTTATGTTATTGGTGACTATTGGAGCGCTGCATGTAAGTCTGTTTTTGACTATAATGGTTTCATTTATACCTGTTTTTATTGGACTTAATCGGGTTAACCATTATGATGAATTGAATGAAAAATGGTCATTGGAACCTGATTGTGAGATAAGTAAAAGTTCTTTGAAAAATGAAGAAGCTGTTATTTATGGGAAGGTCCGGCGCGAATATTGGGATATTATGATTTTTTCGAAAACTCGTAGCACGATGATTCTTTCATTTGAAGAAAAAGTTAAAATTGAAAATAATAGTTTTTCAGTTCGAATTATGGGGGAGGAACAAAGAATCTCTTTTGATTAATTTTTTAAACTCTTGTGAAACGCAAGAGTTTTTTATTGACAAAAAAATAAAAAAGTGTATAATATAAAGTATCTTTACATTTTGGAGGTTAAAAAATGTCAGAAGAAGTTCTTTATAAAAATAAAAGTGGAGAAGATGTTTGTAGCGAAGCTGAGATTAAGGGGGCTTTAGAATTTGCGATTTTGGATGTTATTCAGACAATTAGCTCTTGCTCTTATAATCGTTTTTGCCAGGCACTATCTTTTGCAGATAAAATAGTTGAGCTTGGAAATTTTTTAAAGGATGATGAAAGCTATCAGAAAAATAGAAAAATTTTAGAATTTTTGAAGAAATTCAATATAATTTTTAAAGATGGTGTAGATGAATCACTTTTGAGTTTTTCTGAAAAAGGAGCGGTTGCGGCTACGGGAAATGTGCAAATATTAATTAGTCTAGAGAAAAATCTTGGCTTTGAAGAGTCTATGATAATTTTGGAGGCTTTCCGAAGGATGTTATATAAAATTCAGATCGATCATCGATTCGGTAAGCATTCAAGCCAATACTATAGTGATCTTGTATTTAGTATTGATCGTGCGATAGTTAATATCTATACTGCTGAGATGGCGATCTGTAGAAAATATGATGTTTTCGAAGAAGACTTTTTGCGTATTATCTCGAAAGATTTCAATGATAGCGATACTCGTTTTGAGGAGATTATGACTTGTTGTGGTGAAGATATTCGCTATGGCATGTCCCAAATTTTACGACCAAAACGAAAAATCACAAAACTTACAGCTGATCAAAAAGAGAATCTTTATCGAGCTTATGTTTTTCTAAACGGTTTGGGATTCAGATTTTCTGTGATTGAAAGATTTCGACTTTCACTTTTCCTGGTTTAATTTTTGAGCCTTCGGGCTCTTTTTTATTTGACTTTTTTTGTGAAATTTGGTAAGATATAAATA
>USNP01000083.1 GCA_900556165.1 uncultured bacterium | reverse complement strand
TAAATATAACTTCTAGACCTTATATAATAATTTTCGCAAATCTTTCGAAAAATGTTATAATATAAAACATGAACGAAAGACTTTCGAAAAAGCTAAAAAAACTGCCAAATTCTGCTGGCGTTTATTTTCATAAAAATTCGAAAGATGAAATTATTTATGTCGGAAAAGCGGCAAATTTAAAGAACCGCGTGCGGCAATATTTTCAAAACTCGCGCGGAAAAGATCCAAAAACTGAAGCTTTGGTAGCAGAAATTGCGATGACTGACTGGATTGAGGTTGAGACTGAAATTGATGCGCTATTTTTGGAGAGCGAGATGATTAAGCGCTACAAGCCACAGTACAACATACTTTTGCGGGATGATAAGTCGTCAACTTACGTGCGAATTGGTTTTCGCGACAAAATTCCGCATGTTAGTTTCACTAAAAATCCGCTTGATGATTTTGCAGAATATTTTGGCCCATTTTATAATTCTAATGCAGCGAAAAAATCGGTGCGATTGCTTCGAAGAGTCTTTCCGTATTATTTGAGTGAAAAAATGCCAGCTAGAAATAGTTTAGATTTTCAGATTGGTTTAACTCCTGGGTTGGAAAATTTTGAACCAAATTCTCCCGAATATCAACAAAAAATGACAGAATATAAACGTAATTTACGCCAACTCTCGCGATATTTAAAAGGTGAGCGAAAAATGCTTCAGCTCGAAATTGAGAAAGAAATGCTTGATTTTGCGAATGAACAGAATTTTGAAATGGCCGCAAAAAAACGTAACCAACTGCGAGATTTGAGTGAGCTTGGCAGGCAAGTTATTTTTTCAAATGAGGAATTTTTAGATATTTCGAAAGATCACGCATTAGTAAAATTAGCGGAAATTCTCTCACTTGAAATTCCACCGCGGCGAATTGAAGCGTTTGATATCTCGCACACGGGTGGAGAAAACAATGTGGCGTCGATGGTGGTTTTTACGAATGGGCTTAGTGACAAGCGAGAGTATCGAAAATTTAAAATGACAACTGGCGGAAATGATGATTTTCTTCATATGAAAGAAGTTTTAATACGGAGATTCTCGAAGCGAAACGAAAAGTGGGGATGGCCTGATTTAGTTTTGATTGATGGTGGAAAAGGTCAATTGAGTACAGTGCGAGAAGTTTTACCAAGAGATATTTTAGCGATTGGAATTGCTAAGCGTGATGAAGAGATTATTTTTGATACGCAAAATCCAAACCTCAAAACTAGTTGGTTAGATAAAAACTTCGAAAAAAATGATAGAGATTTTTCGGTTCGGCGAGAGGGCGATTTTTTGATACTAAATTTGCACCTTTTGCAAAGCCATTCACACGGCCACGCCCGCAACTTGCTAGGTGAAAGTAACTCAGAATTTAGTGATTTAACCAAGCTTTTCCAACGGATTCGTGATGAAGCTCACCGATTCGCGATTAACTATCATTCTAATTTGCGAACTAAAAAGCAAACGCAGAATTCACTGGAGAAGATTGACGGCGTAGGAACAAAAACACGGGCAAAATTATTGCGAGAATTTGGTTCGCTAAAGAAAATTCGCGAAGCCCCTGTGCAAGAGCTTTCGAAAATTGTTGGTGAAAAATTAGCTCAAAAAATTAAGCAAAATTTGTAATTTTCTTGGAATTTTGGTAAAATATATATAAGTATTATGGTGGGTAAAGGCAGAATTAAAAAACGTCTTAAACAGATACAGTTGCTTAAAAATTGGCAATTGTTTATTTTACTTATACTTGTTATTTTTGTGAATTTAACAGCTCTACGTTTGAATAATGTGGGAATGATTCGTAGAAGAGAGGCTGTTGAAACGGCTGATAAATCTGGCGATGTTGAAGCTACCAGAAAAGCAACAATTGAATTGGCTAATTACGTTTATGCTCATATGAATAGTGGTGGAATTTTTTATAGCGATGAAACTCACTGGTTTAAAATGAATCGAGAAGTGAAAATTGTATGGGCGAATATTTATGAAAGTGATACGAGAAAGGCCGAGCAGGTTGCTCGTGAAACTGAAAGTAACAATCCGAATGGAAATATTTTTAAAAAGGCGGAAGAAGCTTGCCGGCCAAGGTTCCGTGGCGGATATTCTTTAGCGTATCAACAGTGTATTTTAGATGAGCAAAATAAATATCCTGCAAGTAGTCAGGGTCAAGTTAAGGCTGAATACCCAAATATTTCAGAATATACTTATAGTTTTGTTGCGCCAATTTGGTCACCAGATTTGGCTGGATGGACAACTTTAGTAGCAATAATTTTAATTTTTATGATTATAATAAAAATGATAACAACT
>USNP01000082.1 GCA_900556165.1 uncultured bacterium | reverse complement strand
AAGCTGACTTGCCGACTGTGGAGCTTTTCGTGCAAAAACTATCCGCTGTTGCTCTCGCGAATGCTCAATTTGGTTTTCAATCTTTGAAAAAACCTCGTTATTTTTCTCCTGAGAGCTTGGCACAACACCATTTTCAAGATAACTTCCAACCGCTTTATCTAATTCTTCAAAATCTATATCTCGCATATTTTTCCTTTTATTTCTTTACCGTTTCAAAAACTTTTTCTGCAATCTGGGTGAATTTTTCGACATTCAAACTTGCACCACCAATCAATAAACCATCAATTCCGTTAATTTTCGCGTAATCTGTCGCAAATTCAGGCTGGACACTTCCACCATAAACAATCTGAATATTTTCTGCGGTTTTTGCGCCATAAAGCTGCTTAATTTGATTTCGAATAACTTTCACTGCTTTTCGAATATCGTCCGGATTGGCATTTACGCCAGTTCCAATCGCCCAAACCGGCTCATAAGCGACAATAACTTTTGAAATATCTTCACTTGAAACATTCGCAAGTCCACCAATCAGCTGATCATTCAAAACCAAAGCAGTTTCACCGTGATTTCGCTCGTCAGAAGTTTCACCAATACATAAGATAGGCCGAATATCATTTCGAATCGCCGCCGCAACCTTAGCGCGAATATCCTTATCCGTTTCGTGAAAAATATTTCGCCGCTCAGAATGACCAACTAGTGCATATTGAACAATTCCGCGCAACTGCGAAATCGCAACTTCACCAGTAAAAGCTCCGTGATCACGCCAATAGAAATTTTGCGCCGCAAGCTTAAACTGTCTGTGATTAACCTGCAAACTTAACGATTGTAAAGTGAAAGTTGATGGAGCTAAAATAATCTCCATCCCGCGATGATTTTGGATTCTTTCACTTAACTTATGCAAAAAAATGCTCGATTCTTGCATATTCAAGTTCATTTTCCAGTTTGCGATAACAAGTTTTTTATTCATAACACCTTCATTTTATCATTTTATTTTATTTTTGTAAATTCTTATGCTTTGTCTTCTAAAACTTCAAATCCTGGCAAAATTTCTCCGCTCATTAGCTCCAAAGCAGCACCACCACCGGTTGAAATTAACGAAAAATCGGCAATTTCAGAATTTTGATTCAGCCAATTTAACACAAAAGCCGAAGTATCACCACCGCCAACAATAGATTTTGCGCCGTTTTTTGTAGCTTTCGAAATCGCCAATGAAGTTCTCTCAGACCCTTTCGCAAAATTTTTAAATTCCGCATAACCGATCGTTCCATTCCAAACAATCATTTTCGCATTCAAAATTTCTCGCTCGATTCGTTGAATTGCCTTTTCGCCAAAATCAAGAATAATTTCATCTTTCGAAACCGCCACAACAGACTTTTCAATCCGTTCAGTTTTTTCTGAAAACTCACTCGCAACTGAAACATCTTCTGGCAAAATTATAAAATCTCGCAATTTTTCAAAACCAACTTTTCGCTCCGCCAATTGAAAAATCTGCTCAATAATCTCATTTTGACCATCTTCAATTCGACTTTTTCCAACTTCAATATTCAAATATTTCAAAAAAGTGTTCGCCATCGCGCCAGCAACGATAATTTTATCAGCTCGCTCAATAAATTTCTCAATTAACGGCAATTTGTCTGAAATTTTCGCACCGCCCATCACTGCAATAAAAGGTCTCTGTGGATTTTCGAAAGCTTGCGAAATAGTCGAATATTCTTTTTCAAGCAACAGTCCTGCTACGCTTGGAAGTTTTTTTGTAATTTCACTAGTTGAAGTGTGCGCACGGTGAATCACACCAAAACCATCTTGAACAAATAAATCCGCACCGGTAACCCGCACTAAAGCCTCGGCAAATTCGGGCAAATTCTTCTTTTCAGCTTTTGAAAAACGCAAATTTTCTAACATTTCAATCTTATAATCATCGTCCGCATCTTTCATTGAAACTGAATATCGAGTTCGTGGAAAAATTGGTGTTGTATGAAAATTCATCGGAAAATCCAATCCTTCATCGCGTAAAAAATCTCGCAAATGATTAAAAACTGGACGTAAAGAATGCTTACGTGTACCGTTCGAAAGATGTTCTAATTCATCCAAATCAGCAATTCCCTCTACTGAATTTGGTCGCCCCATATGAGAAATAATAATAATTTTTTTCGCACCGCGCTCGATTAAATTTTTAAGTGTTGGTAAACTGGCACGAATTCGAAAATCGTTCAAAATTTCAGCCTCACCACTTTCGGTGTAGGTAATTGGAACATTGTAATCAGCTCGAAGTAAAATTACTTTGTCGCGCACATCAACATCATTAATTGTTTTTTTATTAAACATATGTTTCCTTTTTTATTTTGCAAATTTTACTCTTATTT
>USNP01000081.1 GCA_900556165.1 uncultured bacterium | reverse complement strand
TTAAGCCAATCCAACAGATCAAGAGTATAGCTAATATTATTTTTCGAGATTTATTACGAGTATTTTTCACCTTCATGAAGATACCCTACTATTTATAATCGTCGTAAGTAACCATTAATGCGCGAGAATTAATCTGGCGAATAGTTTCAAGCGCAACAGTAACAATGATCAAAATTCCAGTTCCACCAATCGAAAGATTACTATTCTGAATTGAAGCAAGATTATAAAGAAGATAATCCGCAACGAATGGAAGTAATGCAATCAAACCGAGAGCGATTGCTCCAAAAAGATTCAAACGATTAACAACTTTCTTCAAATATTCAGCAGTCGAAACACCAGGACGCACTCCTTCAATAAATCCACCTTGCTTTTGAAGATTATCAGCGATTTCATTTGCATTAAATACAATCGAAGTGTAGAAATATGTAAACATTACAATCAGTACAAAATAGACCGCAGGATAAATAAATGATTCAAGAGAAGAGCCTGTAAAAGTTCCTTGGTTTGGTGCTGAGAACCATTTAATAAGATTATCTGCTAAAGAAATGTTAACTTTTGCATTTTTCATAACCTGACCAATAAATGCTGGTAGGCTTAAAAATGAAACCGCAAAGATAACTGGAATAACACCTGCAACAATTAGTTTAACCGGTAAGATACTCTTAATTCCACCATATGAAGAATTTCCATGAACTCGTTTCGCGTAATTGATTGTAATAACTCGCTGAGCTTCATTAATTTTAACCAACACATATAGAAGAATAATACTAATAACTAATAGAATTAGAGTTACGATAAATGTAATTCTGTTAACTGGAAGCGTGAACCAACCAAAAACACTAAGAGCACCGTCTTTTGTATCTGTTATCGAGGAAATAAGTGTTGCCAAAGTTGTTGGAAGCTGAGAAATAATACCTGCAAAAATTACAAGTGAAATACCGTTTCCAACACCCTTTTCAGTAATAATTTCACCAATCCACATCAACAAAACAGAGCCAGTTACCATCGCAGCAACCGCAACAATCCAGTTCGAGAGAGTCATCCCGCTAAAACTTGTCGAATTTGATTGAAGAACTGATGTTTGAAGAATGAAAATATATGCAATTGATTGAATAATCGCCAAAGGTACTGTCAAAATTCGCGTCCACTGGTTAATTTTTCGACGTCCAGATTCGCCATCATTATTTAATTCTTCGAGCGAAGGTATCGCTTTAGTCATTAGCTGCGTAATGATCGAAGCCGTAATAAATGGACTCAAACCAACAAGCATAATTGAAAAACTTGTCAGAGCACCGCCAGTCAATAAATTGATAAATCCACCCAAATCTGTACTTTTTATCGCAGATTCAACGACTTCTTTTAAATTTCCTGCACTCGCAAGAGGAATTGGTACATGGGCCAAAAACCTAAAAATAACCAAAAGGCCAATAACCCCAAAGACACGCTTTTGCATATCTTTATTTTTCATTGATTTAACTATTGTTTTCCAGTTCATAACTAATATTTTACCACACTTTCCTTCCTATTTAAAGTAAAAAACCTATTTTATCAAAAAATACAAAACTATCACAACAGACAAGCAAACTCTATACCACCCAAAAGCTTGAAAATCATTATTTTTTAGATATTCAAGTAATTTCTTAATGACAAACATTGAAACAATAAATGTCGCAATCAATGCTACCGATAGGTAAAAAATCTCACTCGCAGAGTATTTAAATCCATATTTCATCAACTTTAAACCACTTGAACCTAACATTATTGGAATCCCAACAAAGAACGAAAACTCAACCGCAATTTTTCTCGAAACTCCAGTCAACAAACCTCCGATAATCGTTGATCCACTTCGAGAAGTTCCAGGAATTAAAGCTAAAATCTGATAAGCTCCAATCTTTACAGCATCAGAATATTTCATATCTTCTAGTTTTTCAATTCTTGGATTACTGTTATATTTTTTTCGATATTTTTCAATTAAAATAAATAAAATTCCATAAATTGCCAAAGTTGCAGAAATTACCCACATATTTTCGAAATATTTGTCAATAAAATTATTCAACAAAATACCCAAAACACCCACAGGAATCGCAGCAATTAAAATTTTCTTCCACAGTTCAATCGTATTATTTCTTTCGCGAGCATTCTTATGTTTTTCGAAGGGGTTTAGTCGCGACCAATATGTAACCACAACCGCCATAATTGCCCCAAGCTGGATTACTACCATAAAAACACCCTTAAATTCATTCGAAAAATTCAACTTAAAAAATTCATCAAACAAAAGCATATGTCCAGTGCTTGAAACTGGCAGCCATTCTGTTATTCCCTCAATAAAGCTCACGGCAAGAACTTTTAATAATTCCAAAATCTCCATAATATAATTATACCATGCTTTTGCTTAAATTAAAATATTGCAAT
>USNP01000080.1 GCA_900556165.1 uncultured bacterium | reverse complement strand
AGAAAAAATTTTTTTAAGAGAGAGAGGATTTACAATCATTGAAGTTGTATTAGTTCTGGCAGTTGCTGGATTGATATTTTTGATGATATTCTTGGCACTCCCTGCGCTCCAACGATCACAACGAGACACACAAAGAAAAAACGATGCTAGAAATTTGCTTGCTGCAATTATCGAATTTCAGTCACACAATAAAGGCCGAAGACCTTTTAATGATGGCAATAACGCGTGGACAAAACTTAAACCATATTGGAATAAAAGTAATCTATTGAATGACCGCCCTCCTGGGCATATTGATGATTTTGCGTTCTTTAATTCGAAAACAGAAACAATTGTAGAATATAGTAAACTTGGATCAGCTTGGCATCCTGCCGGGAATTGGAATGTTGTGTTGGGCGTTGTTTGCACTCCTGGCGATAAGGGTGGATACTATCTAAAATATGGAGGTTCTGTACCTAAAAAATCTATAGCCGTAACTGTTGAACTTGAAAGTGTACAAACCGATGCTTATGGTGGTGGTTGGGGTTATTGCATAGATACAGAAAACAATTAAAAATAGAAGAATAATCATTCTTCTATTTTAGTATTTTTTGCGGTTTAGCTGATTTTTAAGAATATCTCGTACCCAAAAAATAGTTTTGAGCTCTTCGCTATCATACCACTCTTCCGTTCCAAAATCCAAATAATGCGCACTTGCTACTTCAATATTGTCGGTATAAATCGTTAGGTGTTGATCACCTATTCCGAAATCACCCACATTAAGGTCGTGGCTTAAAATTTCATATCTTCCATCGGAATATAATTCCCAGGGTTAATCATAACCTCCGCCGTCACGTGCTAAATCTGGGTTATAACTTTGATTCAGTTGACCTTCATCAACGAGAGCGAGATTTGATAAATCTAAATCATCTATTACTCTTTTAACATTTTCCGGCGATGATTCCAATGTATAATATTCGTTATAAGACGGTTGTTTTCGAAAACCCTTATTTGTGTTTAACGCCCATTCAGCATAAGCGTTATCTAAAAGATGTTGTTGAGTTTTTGATTTATTTAAGTTTTTTTCCATAAGATTCCTTTGATGAGACTTTATAACCTTCGCCTAAAGTCATCTCAAACTCTATGATAACATAGTAACATAATAATATAATAAAGTCAATAGCTACAACATATTTTTACAAAAACAAAAATCGCTCATATTTTGAGCGATTTTCGAAAATCTTAAATTAGGTCGATTAGTTTTATATTAAAATTAAGCAAGCTCAACGGTTGCGCCAGCTTCTTCAAGTTTCTTTTTAGCTTCTTCAGCTTCATCTTTAGAAACTTTTTCTTTAACTGGTGCTGGAGCACCATCAACGATAGCTTTAGCTTCACCAAGTCCAAGACCTGTGATTTCTTTAACTGCTTTAATAACAGCAACTTTTTGAGCACCAGCATCTTTCAAAGTAACTGTAAATTCTGTTTTTTCATCAGCAGCGTCAGCAGCACCGGCAGTAGCGGCAACAGCAACAGCAGCTGGTTCAATTCCGTATTCCTCTTTGAGGTGTTCTTTCAATTCGTTAGCTTCAAGAATAGTCAATTTTACCAATTCTTCAGCCAATTTTTTAATGTCAGCCATTTTTGACTCCTTTAAAATTAAATGGTTAATATTTTAAAATTAATTGGTTGCTTTTCGAAATTCCAAATCTTCGTTCGTAAGACCACCAGTAATCGCATTGATTGGCGAAAGAAGTGTGTCCACAATTTGACCAATAAGTTGGTCTTTGCTTGGAAGTTCTGAAAGTGTCGTAACAGTTGCGGTATCCATTACATCGCCGTTGTCAGCAAACGCACCAACAAGTTTCATTTCCGGGTGATTTTTTGCAAATTTACCCAAAACTTGCGCAGCAGCAATCTCGTCTTCGCTTGAAATTGCGTAAACAAGTTGACCTTTTAGTGCAGAAGTGTCAGATTCTTTTAGAGCTTCAACTTCTTGCATTGCAACTCGCACTAGGCGATTTTTTACAACTTTAATCTGAACGCCAGCTTCACGAGCTTCTTTTCGAAGTTCTTGAAGGTTAGCAACTGTCAAACCTTTGTATTCAGCAAAAGCTGTCATTTTTGCGTCTTTTAGAGCGGCGCTTAATTCAGCAACCAATTGGTTCTTTTTATCGCGTGATAATGCCATAAAAACTCCTTTTTTGGTTAATATTCTTCGACCTGATTGTTAAGATTCTAGCGTTTTGAAAGCCTCCCTTCAAAACTCGTTGGCAGATTAATAGAAAAAGTATTCTCCTCGGTAGCGGATTAAGCCTGGCTAACGCGAGGCGGCTACTGTCTCTGGCAACTTTTTCAATTTTATCACAAAAATTCCAAAATTTCAAGTATTTTCACTTAAATATATCAAACTAACAAACTTAATATTTCCATCTAAAAAATAAACCCCTGACTACACAAGGGTTTTAATTTTAATCTTTAAT
>USNP01000079.1 GCA_900556165.1 uncultured bacterium | reverse complement strand
ATCCAAAAGATAATTTTTGAAGAACGGCTAAAAATCTATTTTAAAGAATAAAATATAATAAAAAATAAAAACCGCACTATCTAATGCAGTGCGGTTTTTTTAATTAAACTTCAAGTAATTCCAATTCTCAATTTCTGGTGCATCAACCGATCTTTTGTGTGCAAATTTCAACGCATTTTCTTGCCGATTTTGATATTCATTTGCTAACCTTTCAAAAAATTCAGCATTTCCACCAACCGTTTTCAAAGCCCGAATCGCAATATCGTATCGCGAAACTCGATTTCTCGCCAACATATCAAAAGGTGTCGTTGTTGAACCTTTTTCTTCATATCCATTAATTTGAATTCTCGCCGGATTTTCATAATCAAATAAGATTGATTTCAAAGTTTTAGCATAACCATGAAAAGCGAATAAAACTGGTTTATTTTTGGTGAAAATTTTTGCAAAATCATTTTTCGAAAGCACATTTTTGAAAGTTCCAATTCCCTCATCACACAAAGCCTGCACATAAATCAGCCGAATTTTAATCTGTGGTGTATCGTGAAGTAAAACTTGAAGTGCTGCAACCGTTTCTTTAAAGACATAATCGCCACTTGCCGCCAAAATTAAATCTGGCTCATCGTTCTCTAAAATTAAATTCCAATCTGTAATTTCCTGATTTTTCCAAGTATCAAAAACAAATAATCCACTATTTCTGAGCTGATTTTCAACATTTTCAGCCGAAAAATACCGCGGCTCGGGAGTTTTTCCTGCCACTAAAACATTAATATTATTTCGTGTTTTAAGCATTTTCGAGATTGCTACAATTGCCGAATTATCATCAGCCGGAAGAAAAATTTGCCCAATTCCATTTTCACGCCGTAAAACTTCATCAATAAAGCTTGGGTTTTGATGTGAAAACCCATTATGATCTTGTCGCCAGCCAGTTGAAGTTAAGATATAGTTTAAACTCGCCAAATCGCCACGCCATTTCACCTCTTGAGATTGTGCCAAAAACTTAGCATATTGATCCATCATCGAGGAAATAATCGGCGCAAAAGCTTCATACGAAGTTAAAATCCCGTGACGACCAGTCAAAATATAGCCCTGTAAAAGACCTTGCAAACAGTTTTCGCTCAAAATTTCCGTCACCCGACCATTTTTCGATAAATCCTTCTCCCAAGATTTAATTTCTCGCTGCCAAGAACGCGAAGTTTCTTTAAAAATTGCATTAAGTTTATTTGAATAAGTTTCATCTGGACTAAAAAATCGAAAACTCTCTGGATTTTTTTCGAAAACCTGTGCCAAAAAATCGCCAATCGCATTCATTGTGAGTGATTTTTCTGCTAAGCTTTCATTAATTTCTGGTAATTTTAATTCTGAAAAATTTAAATTTGCATCTACAAAACGATTTCGACCAATTCTGCTAGAATTTTCAGGTAAAAATTCATTAACCCACCCCTTAAACTGACCTTTTTCAAAATCAAAAAGTTCATCAAATTTATATGATTTAAGCCAATTCTCAAGTTTTCGAAGTTCATTTTCGTCACTTGCAGCTTTCAGAAGCGGAACTTGATGCGCCGCAGAATTTCCCTCAATTTTATCTCCGTTATTTTCCTTAACGCCAGAACTTCCTTTTTTACTACGCATAATAATCATCGGTAAGCGAATAAATTTATTATTTCGCCCAAATTTTATTCTTGAAATATCACGAAAAGCGTTCAAAAAAGTATTTGAAAGCTCTAGGTCAAAATCTTCTACAGAATATTCATCAACAATTTTAGGCTCCCATCCAGCACCATGGAAAAATTGAATTAATTCAAAATCACTCATCGAACCAAAAATCGTTGGACCAGAAATTTTATAACCATTCAAATGTAAAACCGGTAAAACTATGCCATTTTTAACAGGATCTATCAACTTACTCAAATGCCAAGCAGCCGCAATTGAACCAGTTTCAGCTTCTCCATCACCAATTAGAGTTGTCATTACAAGATTTGGATTATCAAGAATTGCACCAAATGCGGTCGATAACGAATAACCAAGCTCACCACCTTCAAGAATTACACCAGGTGTAAATGGGCTGGCGTGCGACGGAAATCCACCCGGCCAAGAGAAGTTTTTCGAAATATATTCAATCCCCTGAGCATTTCGCGTGGCTTTTTTATCAACTTTCGAAAGTGTTTCTTCCATAAACAAATTCGCTTGAAGCGCTGGAAAAGCATGTCCGGGGCCAAGCATAAAAGCAGTTTTAAGCCCGCTTTTTGCAAATTCTAGCTGTTTTTGAACATTTAAAAGATGTGCATAAACATGATTTACACCTGGGCAACTCCCCCAATGCCCAAGAAGTCGGGGTTTGATATCGTCAAATTCCAGAGAACGATTTAACAAAAAATTATTTTGCAAAAAAATTTGTGCTACCGTGAGATAATTTGTCGCACGAATAAACTTTTTAATATTTTCAAGATTTTGCCCACTATTCATACAT
>USNP01000078.1 GCA_900556165.1 uncultured bacterium | reverse complement strand
CACTTGGCGACATCCCAATACCAAACCATTTTACCAGATTTTAACACAAAAATCAAGAACTATCTTGCACATTTTTTCGCAATTTCACGTGCATTATCTGTTATCTTATCTAAAATATTAGCTTTTCGAATATGTTTATAGATAATTTTCGGCATTTCATAACCCTTATTTTTTAATGCTTCCTCGATCAAAAATAAAGAAATTTTTGGATTTTTTGGCAAAATCGAACCATGAAGATATGTTCCGATCACATTTTTATAGCGAGCACCCTCAAAATCACCATCAGGAGTATTCCCCGCACCACTTTTAATTTTCGCCAAAGGTTCAACTGTTTTCGAAAGATAAGTTTTTCCACTATGATTTTCATAACCAATAATCTCCCCAAACTGCTCAGATTCCTCGACAATATTTCCAATCATTCGCTGATTACCGCCAATAGTTTTCACACCCTTAAACAGACAAATTCCCTTAATTTTATCACCGCCAACAGTCTCGAAAGAGTCACCAAAAAGCTGATATAATCCACAAATCATCAGCATTGGAGTTCCCTTCTTAGCTAACTCTCTCAGCTTTGGAGCAATTTTTAGCAAATCATCCTGAATTTGGCTCTGTCCCGAATCTTGACCACCGCCACCAACAATAATATCAACATCTTCCGGAAAAATATCACCTGGATTGTATTCGACAACTTCATACTTAATTCCGCGTAATTCCATTTGTTTTTTTAGTGCTAAAATATTACCATAATCGCCATAAATATTCATATTTTCAGCATAAAGCCACAAAATTTTTAAATTCATAAAATCTTCTCCAATTCTGAAATTTTTGAAAGCTCTTTTCGAACTTCCAACATCGCTGTGTAGGTAGCGTAAATTCGCTTTTTATCTCGACCACCTTTTATAAAATTTTGCACCGATTCGGAAATATTTACATCAATATTTTCTTCGTTAAAATCAACATCATCATGAAAGAGCCGAATCGCCATATCATAAGCACGAGAACCTGAAATAGCCTGAACACCTGAATGCTTCAAAATCGAAAAATCCACATCCCAAAGCCAACTCATATCGCGCCCATCAGCATAATTATCATTTATTGCAATCATTGAATCGTAATTATCGGGATTAAAATTTCGCAAATTTGTTCGAAAACCTGCCGGATTTTTTACTAACAAAATCTCAATTTCTTTGCCATCAATTTTAATCTTTTCTCCGCGGCCAAAAGCTGGATGAATTTTCTCAGCAGCACAAATAATTTTCCTTCGATTAATCCTACACCTTTCAACTTTAAGAATTTCTTCAACCAAAGCAATCGCTGCTGTTAAATTCAAAATATTGTGAATCCCACTAATTTTAAGATTAAAATTATCTGTTTTTTCACCCCAAAAAATCTGTGCAGAATTATCCAAAAAGCCTTCAAGCAACACATTTGCAGATATTTTTTTATGCAACTTTTTAGCTTTTTTGAAGTGAATTTCATCGTCATTCGGAAAAAATTCTGCCAACTTCTGGTCAAAACCAAACTTAACAACTTTCGAAAAACCTTTCGAAAACTCTTTTTTACTTAAAAAAACATCATTCGCATTCAAAACAACGCTTTTTGTTGTATTTTTACCAATTTTTTGTAATAATTTCGCAGTATAATCAATTTCGCCAAAACGATCAAGCTGATCGCGCATCACATTCAAAAGAAGCGAGTATCGCGGTTGAACCAACTTCACAAAATGAGTTGCATGAGCTTCATCAAGCTCCAAAACTGCGATATCAGCATTCAAATTACCCTTCCAAGTTGCATTAGAAAGAATGGCCGCACTAACACCACGCACAAAATTCGAACCAGTTTTATTAGAAAAAACTTTCAATCCTTGACTTTCTAGAAGCTCGACTACCATTTTTGTTGTGGTAGTTTTTCCATTTGTTCCACTCACAACTACAACCCCATTAGGTAAGCTTTCAAGTATATTTGAAATAAAATTCGGGTTGATTTTTTCAACAATAAGCCCTGGCAAAGCCGAACCTCTACCTTTAATTCTTAAAATTGATTGAATTATTTTTCCAATAATTATCGAAATTATATCTTTCATTATTTCCTCGGTTTCGTTATGTTTGCGCCCCTACCATAAAAAGGCACCGCAATCTTATTGTTTTCTCCATTTTTTAATTGTTCTTCAGCCAATTTACGCCAATCTTCATCTTTGCTTATCGCAACAATCGGAATATTCAGCCCATCCGCCAAAGTGTTAGCTACTGAAGCACCAATTCTCAACCCAGTAAAACTCCCCGGACCCGCAAAAAATCCAATCGCTGTCAAATCCTCATATTTTTTCTCAATTTTTGTCAGAGACTCTTCCAAAAAAGTTAAAATATCTCGCGCCATATCTCGACCGAATTCTTTTTCGAAATATTCCTGATCAAGCCAAATTTTACATTTTTCACTCGATGTATCCAAAAATAAAATCATTTCGTTTCTTCCACTTTAATTTTTCGACAATCCTCACTCACACT
>USNP01000077.1 GCA_900556165.1 uncultured bacterium | reverse complement strand
GATTTCGAAATATCCGAAAATGAGATAAACAAAAAATATCAAAAGAAAATAAAAACTTCTGATGAAATAACTATTACTACTAAAAATTATTTAGATAGTATTAGGGATAATCAGCTTACTTTTGACGAAAGAAATAAAAAAATAACTCTTTGTGAGTTATTTTATTTTCGAAATTTTTCGGCAGATTTTCGAGCTTGAATCGCGGCAGAATTTGCTACCGGCTCCAAAATTCCCTGTTTTTTGAGTTGCGAACGAAGCTTAATTCTTGCATGTGAAGTTTTAACCAGATCGAGCCAATCGGCTTTTGGTAAGGAACTTTTACGTGTCATCACTTCAACAATATCGCCTTTTTCGAGTGGTTTGTCGAAAGCGTGGATTTTTTCGTTAACTCGAAAAGCATAAGCATGTTTGCCAATGTCACTATGTACCATATATGCAAAATCTAGCGGCAACGCACCCTCGGGCAAATTATAGATATCACCTTTTGGTGAATAAACAAAAATTCGATCGCCAAAAATATCAATTTGTAGTTGTTCTGGATCAATTTCTTCACCATCCCTCAATCGCTGAGCTACATCTTGAAGTTGAACTATCCATTGAAGTTCGTTCGTCAATCCGCCATTACCTTTAACTTCACTTCTTCTTTTTGAAGTTGCGCCCGAAACATAATCTTTGCTTGATTTTTGTTCGTGATAATGAAAACTTGCCGCCAAACCGCGTTCGGCAAATTCATGCATTTCGCGCGTTCGAATTTGAAATTCCGCAATTAGTTTAGAAGGAGTAATAACGGTTGTATGAAGTGATTGATATCCGTTTGGTTTTGGCATTGAAACGTAATCCTTAATTCGCTCAATCATTGGTTTATAAATCGAATGCAAAATTCCCAAAACTCGATAGCAATCATCTTTCGAATTTACGATAATTCGAAGTGCCATCAAATCATAGACACGGTCAATATCACCCTTGGTTTTTTTGAGTTTTTTGTGGAGTGAATAAACACTTTTCACACGCCCAGAAATTTCGAAATTAATTCCTACTTTTTGAAGTTCAGTTTCAACTTCTTCGCGAACTTTTCCTAATTTTCGCGTGCTTTTACCAAGCCGTTTTCGAATTTCATTTTCAAGCCGTTTATGCTCTTTAGGATTTAAATATAAAAAAGCCTGTTCTTCCATCTGCATCCGAACTCGCCCCATTCCTAATCGATCTGCAATTCGAGCAAAAACGTCCAGAGTTTCGCGTGCAATTTTTTTCTGTTTCTCGGGCGACATATATTGCAGAGTTTGAACATTATGGAGACGATCCGCAAGTTTAATAATCACCACACGCACATCTTGGCCGACGGCAATTAGCAATTTCGAAAGGTTGTCTTTTGTTTGAGGTAAATAAGTCTCGAGATTATTCATTCCCGAGCGAGCTTTTCCGACTTTTGTTACGCCGTCAACCAAAAATGCAATATCTTCGCCAAATTCTTCTGCAATTTCTTCAAGTGGTGTTTCGGTATCTTCAACTACATCATGTAAAACTCCGGCCACAACTGAGTCGATATCCATTCCCCAATCCACCAAAAAACTCGCAACTTTCAATGGGTGCGTGATATACTCTTCGCCAGATTTTCGAATCTGGCCTTTATGTTTTTCGGTAGCAAAATCAATTGCATTTTTCAATCTTTTTATGTCTTCTGCCGAATAAAACGGTTTCGCAATTCTTAAGAGTTCATCATTTTCCATATACTAATTATACATAAATTCAAAAAAAAATCAATTATTCCACTTGACTTTTATAGATAAATATTGTAATATATAAAAATACGAAAGTTGAACATTTTAAATTGATTTTCGATTTTTTTAAGGAGGTGCTAACATGGCACAAGAACCGTTGAAAGAATTTACAGACAACTTACTGTCTCTGTTTAAAGAAATTGCTGCATCTGAGTATGAAGAGCAAAGTCAAAGAATAGCTTCGCTCGAAATGAAAGTAGATAAAATATATACTTTCATTCTCGAATCACAAAAGCTGATTAACTCTATATTTGCGGTAGAAGAAAACAAGGAGGACTATCAAATAATCCAAACTGAAAAACCTTCGGAATTAAAATTTGATTATCCAAAAGCTGATAATTTTGAGAAAAGTAGCCCCATAAAAAAAGACTATATAAGCCGAATAGCCAACATAAGGAGTAAATTCTCAAAACAATATCTTGATATAGTGAAAGAAACTAAAGTTTGTATTTTTAGAAAAAACGGCAATAAAATCTTAACCCATACGAAAAATACTTATTTACCATTTTTCGCACGAGGTTCTTTAGTGAGGAATCTATCCTCTAATGATGACACATCTCTCGAATCCATTAAAAGATACTTAAGAGATGACGAATTTAGATATATCATCATAAACAAAAATGAAGTAACGGATAATCTTCTAAAAAATATCCGAAAATTGGACGCAGAAGATTATCTTAGGATATTGTTTGTGCAGATTAACAAACCAATATATTCAATATTCAACAAGATAATCAGCAATAGAATCGAGGCTGA
>USNP01000076.1 GCA_900556165.1 uncultured bacterium | reverse complement strand
CCGCAACGAGCTTAATGATTATATAGAATCTATAGAAAAGCTTAAGCTCGATTACACAATAGAAAATTCTGGAGAGAAGAAAAAAATCATAATTTCTCTGTCAGCAGATTAGCTCTTTTACAAAGTCAGCAAATGCTGGCTTTTTCTTTTTCAAAAAAATAAAATCACCTTTCAAAATGAAAAGTGATTTTTAGTCTTAAACTTCTTCTGAAACTTCTTCTTTTGGTTGGTTACGGCGAAGCTTTTCAACATTTTTAATCGCACGAGTTTTTTGCGCAGGTTTTTTAACCCATTTTGGCATTTCAATTCCTGCTTCTTCCAAAAGTTTTACAACTCGTGGAGTTGGCTGTGCGCCGTTATAAAGATATTTTTCAGCCAATTCTTTTTCAATCTTGGCTTCTTTAGTATGTGGGTTATATGAACCAACATAGCTAACTACGCGCCCACTCGACGGATGCCGATGCGCTTCCTGAACCGCTACGCGATAAACAGGATAACCTTTGCGACCTAATCGCTGTAATCTGATTGCTAGCATTTAGATTATTTCCCTTTTATTAACTTTTATAGCTTCACCATTTTAACAAATTTTATAAAAAAAATCAAGAGTTATTTACGAACATTGACTTTTTATTAAAATCATGATATAATTTTGAAAGTTTAGTACATTTATTTGGAGGTAACCAACATGGTTTCGAAAGAAAAGTGGGCAGAAATAAAACTTAGCTGGCAGCGTTATGGCAGCGAATACATTAGCATAATGCTTATAATTGCTATAATTGTTTCATTATTTTGGTTTTTTACCATACGCCCTATTGTGAATTATTTTCATGAAAATGAAATAAATTCACTAAAAACCGAACTCCTTCGAAAGATTGAAAATAATTCTGCGACTTTAGAGTTTTCGAACGAGAATGAAGCTAAGAAAGCTAAAGAAAACCTTAAAGAAATATCTGCCAATGATAATATTGAGTTCAAAAATATCAAAATATTAAAAAGTCATGATAAGTTTGAAGTCAAAGTCAATTTTAAAAGCGCAAACTAAATTGCGCTTTTTCTTTATGCTCCAATTTTATCTTTTTTATTACCACGTTTTGCATTTCGCTCAATATAATCAATGATTTTCCCTGCGACATCTCGATAAGTAACTTTTTCAATCCCGAATCCTGGACTCGCATTTACCTCCAAAACCAATGGACCACGCGCCGAACGCATTAGATCAACACCAGCAATTGTTAAGCCCATTGCTTTTGCTGCTCGAACTGCCATTCGCTTTTCTTCTGGCGTAAGTTTAATTGGCTCACCCAAACCACCTTTATGCAAATTTGAACGAAAATCATCATCTAAACTCTGCCGTTTCATACTTGCCACAACTTGAGAACCAACCACAAAAGCGCGAATATCCGTTCCCGCCGACTCTTTAATAAATTCTTGAAGAAGTACGTTAGTTCCATCAGAATTCGTCAAATAAAACGCTTGAAGTACTGATTTTGCAGCCTTTTTAGTTTCAGCTAAAACAACTCCATTGCCATGCGTTCCTCGAGCGAGCTTAATGATCGCAGGTGTTCCACCAATTTCTTCCAGCAAATCATCAATATCATTTGAATTTCGAGAAAAAACTGTTTTAGGAATCGAAACCCCATATTTTGCCATAATTTGAGTCGAGCGCAACTTATCTCGCGCACGCATAATTGCAATCGAACGATTCATAAAAAATGCTCGTGGATACGCCGCCTCAAGTTGTCGAACAACAGACGTTCCATATTCGGTCATATGGCTCGCAATTCGCGGAATAAATGCATCAAATTTGCCGATATTTTCGCCATCATACATCACTTTTGGATTTTTTTCATCAATAGAAACATAACATTTTCCATAAGCAATAACCTCAACTTCATGCCCGCGACTTTCCGCCTCTTCTCGCAAGCGTTTTGTTGAATAGTTTCCCGGCCCGTTTGATAAAATTGCAATTCTCATTATTGTTTTTCTCCCATCTGTTTCCATTCTTTATCAAGATTAATTTTTCGGCACGAATCAACCAAAACATTATTTTTAATCAAAAATGCGCGGCCAATCAGCATTTCAAATTTCATTTTTGAACGATTATCTAGTCCAAACAACGCTTCAAATTTTTTGCCTTCAATCAAAATTCCAAATTTCACCAAAAAACGCTTTTTCACACCACCGTGAGTGTTTCGAACATTTCGAAACCTAAAATCTCGCGTTTCAAAATGAAGTTTTTTATCGCCAAATAAATCAAAACTTAAAATACCATCTTTTTCGAAAATATTTTCAGCATGAATAACTCCTGAAAAAGCTCCTGTATCAATTTTAGCGATAGTTTTAACTTCCGAGATTTTTTCTCCTGAAACATCAGTAAAAGTCACATCTTCAAAAGTTCCAAAAATCACTCTTTCTTCCATAAAAGAATCACTCCTCGCTGAATTTATTATTTAAAATTATATAAATTTTACCACGTTATCTATTTTTTGTCAAATTATTTCTTTCCAACCTTAAGCTCATAGATCTGCCTTTGCTGATCTAAATTATGTAGATTAT
>USNP01000075.1 GCA_900556165.1 uncultured bacterium | reverse complement strand
CCTCTTGGAATATTTTTAACAGTTATGTTTTTAATTTTTTCTAAGGAAATAATAAACCTAGTTGGTAATGCTAAGGATATGAATTTAAAAGATGCTATTGAGAAAGTTTATCTTGATCAAAATCTTCCGATTTCTGAAGAGAAAATTCGTCGTATTTTGAGTCAATATCTTTTTAATTTGGAAGATTTTGAAACACCAATTTCGCAACTTTCTGGTGGTCAAAAGGCGCGTTTTCAGTTAATAAAAATGCTTTCAAATAATCCGCAAATTTTAATTTTAGATGAACCGACTTCACACTTAGATTTACCAAGTATTGAAGAGCTCGAGAGGGCGTTGAAAAACTATTCGGGTGCTATTGTTTTTGTTAGCCACGATGATTATTTTCGAAAGGCTTTAAAAAATACTGACAAAGATTTTCAGACTGTGAATATTGGTGAAAAATAAAAAGACGACTCTCGGTCGCCTTTTTTGATTAAAATCGTTTAATATCTAATAACTTCGAAAGTCTCGCGCGGTCAAATCCAAGTACAATTTCGCCATTCACATCGGTTACTGGCACACCGCGGAATTCACCACCCATTTTTTCGAGCAATTCTTCCCTTGCTTTTAAATCTTCTTCGACATCTTTAGCTTCGAATTTTATGCCGTTGTGTTCAAGCCAATCTTTTTCAGCGGAACAAAATCCACACCAGCTTGTTGAATAAACAATAACTTTTTTCTCCATAATTATAGTTTAGCATAAAAAGCTTAAAAAATCATTAAAATCGCCAAAAAGTTTAGATTTTTTTGGTCAAATACCAACCGCCATCTAAATCTTGGTAAACTTTTAATTCAAGCGAAAAATCCAGAGTCATCAGATAATCTGCTGCTTTTTCGGCCTCAGATTTTGAAGAATAACGTTTCTTTTTCGAATTTGAAAGTGGCATTTCGAAACGCTCAAATTTAACTTTTTGTCGATTATTTTTGCGTGGCATTTCGAAAATCTTTCAAAATTTCGCGGACTTCATTAACGTTTTTAGTTTCCATTAATTTTGCGCGCAATTCACTCGCACCACTAAATTCGCGAACATAAATCTTAAAAAATCGCTTTAAAGGTTCAAATCGGCGTTTTTCGAGTTCTTGTGAATATTTTTCAAACAAATCGAGCTGAAATTCAAGTAAATCTAAATAATCACTTGAAGTTCTCGCATTTTCTGGTGGATTTTTTTCAAAACAAAATGGATTTTCGAAAACGCCGCGACCAATCATAATTCCATCAATTTCTGGAAACTTTCGCCAAAGCTCCAATCCTTGCTCTCGTGTTTTAATATCGCCGTTAATCTGAATTAGAGTGTTTGGCGCAGTTTCATTGCGTAATTTTAGGATTTCTGGGATCAATTCAAAATGCGCTGCAACTTTACTCATTTCTTTTTTTGTGCGAAGATGAATTGTTAAAACTGCAATATCTTGTTCAAGCAAGAATTTCAACCAATCGTGCCATTCTTCAACTTTCGAAAATCCAAGACGCGTTTTAACCGAGACCGGCAAACCACCAGCTTTTGCGCTTTCGATAATTTCTTTTGCGAGATCCGGATTTCGAATCAAATCACTACCGCCACCACTTTTAATAACAGCCTTATCTGGGCAACCCATATTGATATCGATTGCTTGATAGCCAAGTTCAGGTAGTTTTTCGCTCATAAATTTAATATCAGCCGGGCGTGAACCCCAAATTTGCGCGATAATAGGCTGTTCATCTGGTGTAAAAGTTAATCGTCCGCGTGTACTGTGGATTCCTTTTGGACTGGCGAAACTTGAAGAATTTGTGAATTCGGTATAATAAACATCTGGGCGAGCAGCTTTTGTAACGACATGACGAAAAACTACATCTGTTACAGCTTCCATTGGTGCGAGCGAAAAGAAAGGCAGTTTTTTACCATTTTCCTCACCAGTTGATTCTAAAATTTTATCCCAAAATTCACTTCTCATAGGTATTATTATAACATATGATCTTTTGTAGTTCAAATTGCTTTATTTTGATTTTTCGTGTTATAATATAAGTATTAACGTAATCAACGAGTTTAATGGAGAAAGACAATAAAGACAATTTTGTCGAGCAAAAAGTAAAACGTGTTGAAATATCAGATAATAAATCAGATCGATTAAAGGAAAAACTTTCAATTGCTTTCGGTTTTGGAGTGTTACCTTTTTCTTTTGCTTTTCTTGTGATTTATGCCCTTTATACAGTTGCTATATATTTCTACCCTAGTGGAACTTCAGGTGCTAGAGATATGCAAAATATACTTCAAATTATTTGTTGGGTTATGTTTGCTGGATTAGTTATAATGCCAATTATCGGTGTCTTTCTTGGTCATAAATATGAAAAAGCTACCGGAAAAATCTCTGTTGGAAAAATTATGAGTATTGTTAGTATAATTGCGGTTGTTATACTTTCTTCGGTTTTGATTCTTTTCTATATTCTCCGACAACGAGCTGAAGAGTATGAAAAAGAAAGTGGGGCTGAAGTTTATTATAATGCTGCTCGTGATAATGCTCATGATGATGAAGCATTAAAGAGATACTAC
>USNP01000074.1 GCA_900556165.1 uncultured bacterium | reverse complement strand
AGAAAAAATTTTTTTAAGAGAGAGAGGATTTACAATCATTGAAGTTGTATTAGTTTTAGCAGTTGCTGGATTGATATTTTTGATGATTTTCGTAGCACTCCCTGCACTTCAACGCTCACAGCGAGACACACAAAGAAAAAGTGAAATTGCTAGCTTGAAAGCTGCAATAACTCAATATCGAACAAACAATAAAGGCCGATTACCAGATTACGGTAGAAACGGATACAGATCTAAATATATACACAACGCAAGTAATAGTAATACTGATTTAGGATTCTTAAATAATTACTGGAGGCCAACAATGTATGATACTATAGAAATTCTTTCTACGCATAGTGGATGGGCTACTTCAGTTGCAGTTTTTGGTGGAGTTCGTGGAATGGTTATACATATGGGTGGAAAATGTAAGCAATTAGATGATGGAACTTGGACCACGGAATCAGATACAAAAACACCAAATCGTGCAGCAATTTATGTAATTTTAGAAAGTATCGCACCGGCAAAGAATTACTATGGTGATATTGGAGCGAATTATTGTGAAGATGTTTAAAAAAACTCTTGCTTTTTTGCTCTAAATTTGATAAAATAATTGGTGAGTTTCCTCTTTTTAGTGAATAAACTTGTGTGTTAAGGATTTCAGCTAAAAAGGTAAAGACATTTTTCGGGAATGCTGTTTCGAAAAATATGAGGCACTTTTTGAAAACTTTATCAACTTTCGAAAAGTGAAATATTAAATAAAATAAGGGAGAATTGATGCCAACAATCAATCAGTTAGTGCGAAAACCTCGTAAAACTGCTGCGAAAAAATCAAAATCGCCAGCTCTTGGACGAATTCACAACGCGCTAAAAACTAAATATTACGCACAAAACGCACCTTTGAAACGCGGAGTTTGTGTAAAAGTTACAACAAAAACACCTAAAAAGCCTAACTCAGCGCTTCGAAAAGTTGCTCGTGTTCGCTTGACAAATGGTCACGAAGTTTGGGCTTATATCGGTGGTGAAGGACACAATCTTCAAGAGCACGCCGTAGTTTTGGTTCGCGGTGGACGTGTGCCAGACCTTCCAGGTGTGCGATATCACATTGTACGTGGCGCTCTTGACCTTCAAGGTGTTTCAGATCGTAAACAAGGCCGTTCAAAATACGGTGCGAAGAAGGAGAAATAAAGATGCCCCGAAAAGTTACCAAAAAACTACAACGAGAACTAAAACCAGATCGAAAATATCAATCAATTTTAGTTCAACGATTGATCAACAAATCTATGCTTGACGGTAAAAAACTAACTGCCGAAAAAGCTGTTTATAAAGCTCTTGAAACTGCTGCAAAAAAACTTGATAGCGAAAATCCGCTTGAAGTTTTCGAAAAAGCTTTGAAAAATGTTTCACCTGCGTTCGAAGTTAAATCACGACGCGTTGGTGGTGCAAACTATCAAATTCCATTCCCAGTTCAAGGTCACCGACAACTTCATTTTGCTTTTAGCTGGTTGGTTCAATCTGCTCGAGCACGAAGTGGAATGCCTTACAGCCAACGATTAGCACTTGAAATTGTTGATGCTTACAATGAAACTGGTGCAGCTTTCAAAAAGAAAGAAGATACCCACAAAATGGCAGAAGCCAACCGAGCTTTTGCACACTTTGCACGAGGCTAATCAACTTAAAACCGCTTGTTTTCGAACGGCGGTTTTTTATTTTGCAAAAAGCATAATTAGTTTGCTTAAAATTGCAAAATATGTTAAAATTATTCAAAAGGAGAATAAATGAATAGAGCAAAAAGTGCATATCGGCGATTAGGTCGAATACACAAAGTTTATCACGGAGGGCGAATCTCAAAAGATCGACTTATCGGTTTGATTGATGGTGCTACAGCAATCATTATTACACTAATGGTACTCGAAATAAAACTGCCCGAATCCGCAAAAGATTTGACACAACTTCAAGGTTTTGGCTTTGCAATTTTAATTTATTTTGCAAGCTTTGTAATTGTCGGGATTCAATGGAATCGTCACCACCACATTTTAGATAAGGTTGAAAAAATAACAAACAGTTTCATCTGGAAAAATATGATTTATATGTTTTTCTTGTCACTGTTGCCACTTTTTATGCGCTGGGTGCTTTCTTCGCCGAGCGAGGTTCTGCCGGCATTTTGCTATGCAATGGTTTACCTTTTTACAGACCTGGGAATACGCTGGATTACAGCAAGTGCTCTGGGCGAAAATACTGGGTTTTTCCATGGCGAAAACCGCAAATCTCAGCGAAATTACCATTTAGTTCGAACAGGATCGATGATTATTTGGATCGCGATCATTTCGCTTGTTTCAATCTTTTTGCCACAAGTTGAGATATTTTTCTTAATTGTATTACCAGTAGCAACCTCATTATTTACTGTCTTTGAGGACGAGAAAGAGGAAAACGAAAATGTTCGGTAATGTGATTCTTTCTTTTATGCTACCAACAATTATTATTATAGCTCTATCGATATTTCAGGCCATATTTTCCTTATGGTCAATAATTGAGCTTATAATCTTAAGTTCTAAAAGATCAAAAGATCCTCAATCATCAGATATTCATGCAAATATTAAGAGAGTA
>USNP01000073.1 GCA_900556165.1 uncultured bacterium | reverse complement strand
CACTGTTCGCTTTTTTAGGTTTGACTTTCGCGTGAAATGTTTTATATTCAAAAACTTAATTTTAGCTAAAAGCGAACAAAATTTTTGTCTTTTGAAAAAAAGTATTTAATATTACACTTATGCTTGCTTTTTAAAATAAAACGCGGTAAAATGAAAAACGAGGTTAAATTTCGGAAAAAATTTTAACCAGGTTTGGGCATAACATAAAATCA
The DNA here is from genome assembly GCA_900556165.1 of uncultured bacterium. Classification (GTDB taxonomy): domain Bacteria; phylum Patescibacteriota; class Saccharimonadia; order Saccharimonadales; family Saccharimonadaceae; genus Nanogingivalis. The sequence goes on along the minus strand of USNP01000073.1, from coordinate 2,398 downwards.
GAAAGGTTTCTAGTAATATACCTCTTTTGTTACATTTATAGAACATTCTACTCTTTTTGTCACCCAAACGACAAACGAACTTTTTTGGTAAGGTTTAGATAAACTTTACAAGCGTTAACGCATAAGCGGTCAAAATGGCCGCTTTTAAATTTGATAAATATTAAGCCAAATAAAAAACACTCTTTTCAGAGTGCTTATTTTTTTACTTTTTTCTTTAAGGCTCGCAACTTTGCTTTTTCGGCTTTCACACGATCAACGTCTTCTATTCGCCCTTTTTGAGTTACGTCAAATTTATCAAGATATTTACCGAGTGCTAAACGAGTTTGCGAATATGCCGCCGCCGCCGCATTATAACAGATTGATGTCACCGGCATATAAACCCATTGCAAGACCATCCAGACTGAGCGTCGTTTTTTATAGCGTTCTGGGCGTAGTGGTAGCATTTTTAAGCTAATCAAAATCGTGATAAAAATACCGACTGTTGCAATTTGTTGTAGTGCACTAATTACATTAGGCAATTGATGAACGATCACACTTCGAGAAGATGCCGCATAAACAATCAACGGAACCCATCCACCGAAAGCTGCCATCGGCGATTGAAAAACTGCCGTAACATGACCGTCGATCAAGCGAATTAACTTCATTAAACCATCAACAACTGGTACATTGCGATTTTTCGAAAAATACAAATTCGCAACATACGGAATATCACTCGCACCATACATCCAGCGCCGAAGCTGAATAAACTGCGCTTTGAGAGTTTTTGGTAAAGTTTCACTCAAAACAGCATCTTGGTAGATTGGTACACGAACTGGTACAACATAATAATCTCCGCCAAAATGGAAATAACTTCGCCAAAATTGATGACCATCCTCAACAATTGTACGAGTTGACCAAAAATTCATCTCGACTAAAGCATCTAACGGTTGTGAGTGCGAGGCAAAATTTCGCAAAAGATGCGGTCGCATTGTTGAGACAATATTCCAAAATGAATTACCCGTCGCCACCACACGCATTGGAGCTGGAACATCCCAAATATTGTTTAAAAATAATGAAACTGGCTGGAATGAAAGTTTTTTGCGATCCTCATGAACAATAAATTCATAAGTTGCTGATGCAAAATATTCTTTATGCGGTTTATTATCGCTATCAAGCGTGGTTACAAGCACATTTTCGAAAGGAATCTTCTGATCTTCGCAATATTTTTGAAGCGCACGACCGGCAAAAGTGATATTACCACCTTTTCCAACAACTTCATTTGGTAAATCTTTTGGATGTTTAACAATCTCAAAAGCTCCAAAATCTTTCAAAAATTCTTTTTGAAGCCGAATCGCCGTTTTCTCAATTTCTTTTCCGCCACGCTCTTCGTAAGCCAAGAAAATTAAAAGCTTTTTAGCATCATAATTTGAATCTAAAACAGACTGAATTGTCGGCTGAATTACTTCGTAAGGCTCATTATAGGCCGCAACAATTACCGCATTTTTAACTTCCGAAGGCTTTGGAAATTTAGCCTGATCGTTTGAAATATCGTGAAGATTTTGAATGTGTTGCTTAAAATTATATTCTTTTTCAATTTTTGAACCATACTTTTTGAGCATTTTTTTAGCATTTTCAAGATCTTTCAACCGTTTATTCCAGTCAACTTTTTGCGCTTTTTCAATCTGAATATGCCCTGTAATCATTCGATAGGCAATTCCAATCGCCTTAACGAGAAGGGTTGTGATTATTGTTAAAAGATAAACTGAAGCTAAAAATGGAGAAAAAATTGAAAGTACGAACATTAAAATAATCGCACCAAAGCTCAAAACAGCTGGTAGAATTTCGAAAAAACGGTATTTTAGTGTACGTCTACCGAGTGGAATTTCGATATCAACTTTTTGCATCTTCATTAGTTTGGAATCTCACGAATTGAAGTGTTAATAACCACCAAACCAATCAAAATAACAATAATACTAAAAATCGCAACAACAATTGCCGTTCGACGGCCTGCAATTTTATACATTTTTGCAATAATAATATTATGTAAAAATGCAACAATCAAGCCGAAAAATGCCAACTCAATTCGATAAAGCCATGAATCTTTATAGAATTCGCTCGTCCCAAAAATTGTATACCGAACATTCAAAAGATAATCGTATGATTTTGTATTTAAAATCATAAAAATAAAGAAAATAATTCCAGCAAGAAAAACCACAATCATAGTTATCAACATTCGGCGGTCTTTTAAAATTGGTTTAAATAAATCAGTTATCGTTTTCATAAAAAATAAATTGGAGCCGATGAGCAGGATTGAACTGCTGACCTACGCGTTACGAGTGCGTTGCTCTACCAACTGAGCTACATCGGCATATATTTAAATTATATCACAAACTTTTTGAAAAATAAACTAAAAAAGTGC
>USNP01000072.1 GCA_900556165.1 uncultured bacterium | reverse complement strand
TATATATAATGTTGGTTTTTTATACATATGTTATTCCTAAAATACCGCACTTATTATGCGGTATTTTAGTTTTATGAAAATTACTTATCACTCTTCTCGCGATTATCTTTTTTGCAAAGCATTTGGCAGTTTTCGGCCACCGTTTTTCCACCTTTACTCCATGGGTTGATATGATCAGCTTTCATTTCTTCAATTGCGTAGTGTTCACGGCACATTGGGCAAATTCCATTTTGCCGCTCATAAACTTGACTTTTAATATCATCATCAAAAGCTCGCAAGCTCAAATATTTCTCGTTATCCGTTAAAATATATTGATAAATTCCGCTTTTCTTGGTAACTTCATTATCTTTATAAAGTTCCGAAACTCGCCGTTCGTTTTCTTCACCAATCTTTTCAAAACCTTGATCTTTGAATTCATTATAAAATTCACCCCAAGGCAAACCTTTCATTTCTTTGCGATATTTAGGGAAAACTCTCTGCACCCATTCCATAACATCTTCGAAATATCGCCAAAGCTCTTTTGCGTTTGTATCATGCTGGTGAATTCCCATATAATCCCCGATTTTTCCGCCAGAAATCCACTTCAAAACTGTTTCCAGAACCTCTTGACGAATATAACTCTTGCTCAAATAATTATTATAGCTATCTTGTGCAGGGCAACCACTTTTACTAAAATATCGTTTAGCATCAACTAGCCAGCTACCAGTATAAACTGATTTTCTCAACTCTTGCGGCGTTAGTTCTTCGCCCGCAATATTCACAATTCTAAACCAATCCAGCTTTTCGCGCGTTTCACCTTCACAAAAATAAATCATCAGCTCGTATTCTTCAATTTGCTCTCGTTCTTCACGGGTCAAATTATTAAAATAAGCACCATCAACACTAAAATCTCCGTTCAAATATTTACAAATCGACATCGTGCGCTGTTGCCCATCTAAAAGCTCAAAAGTGCCATCGCTGTTCCTCGACCAATACATAATATTGAGTGGAAAACGTTTGCGAATAGTGCGAATTACCTCTAGCTGCTGTTCATCTTTATAAACAAACTCTCGCTGATATGGCGGGCGAATATTCAACTTACCACCATAACCCACCACACCAGCTTCTTCATCATTTTCGAAACCAGCAAATAGATCTTTTACCTTAATTCTATGTAGTTCAATTTTCATTGCTTTACCTTTCTACTTTCTTGTTTTTGATTAAAATTCTTGCATAAACTGCTTTATAATTATTTCCTATTTTAATAACACTGCGAGCGTTTAAATCATTGGCTCGTGGAGTTTCTTCTATTTTATACTTCTTAGTTCTTAGCCCTGAAGTATTTTGTCTATCAGTAATTCCCAAAATCTCAAACTGTTCAGGGTTAAATTTATCGAGAAAAGTTATCGGCACGCCCATCACACCGTCATAATCTTTGGGGATATCTTTAACTTTCGAAACTTCAATCGCATCGTAATTGTCATATTTTGGGTAATCGAGCGGATTGTATTTCTTCACCAAAATTAGTTCTTCATGGCGTTTTTTGATGTCTAAGTTTGTATACCAAGTGATTGCTGGCACATTACCGTATTTATTACCATTTTCGTCAATATAATTCCAGCGCTTATAGCGATTACTCAAGCGAAAAGTCATCGTTTTATTAGCGCTATAACCAAGCCACATTTTGCTATTTTTGATTAGTGGAAAGATTTCTTTATAAGTTATCGCGTTATTATTCCCCAAAATAATAAACTTTTTATTAAATTCAATCAGCTGAGTTACATATTCACGAAAAAGCGAAAACGGCGGGTTGGTTACTATAATATCAGCCTGCTTAAGCAATTCTTTACTCTCGCTACTTCGAAAATCACCATCACCAATAAGTTTGGTCATTTTGCCACCCTTTTCGGCTTTTTCTAAAATCTCTTTAACATCTTGCAAGTTAATTGCACCGTCGCCATTTTGGTCATAAACTTCATCGATTTCAATTTTATAGGGTTTGAGTAAATCTTCAAAAGATGCATTTCCCTTTTTAGCCGGCAATTCTTTGAAAGCTACAGGCGAAGCAATATAGCTGGTGGCAATCAGTTTTTTGAGCTTTAAAGTATTAAAATTTAATACAAAATACTTGAAAAAGTTGCTTTCATAAGGGTCATCACAGTTGCAGAAAACTACCTTACCTTCAAAATGGTGGCGATAATGTGAAAGCTCCTTTTCGATATCCTTAAGTTGTGTGTAAAATTCATCATTTTTGACTCTTTGGCGTTATGTAAATTTTTATTCGCCACGAAAAATCCTTTCTTTTCGAAAAGATAAAAATGCGCAAGAAATAAAAATAGGACACCCTAACGAGTGTCTCAAAAATTCTTACGCATTTCGGGTTAAACCCTAAAATAAATTTTTCTCGCTAAGGCGCCCTACTTCAAGGGCTTTAACTATGCGAAAAAAATGCACTTTCCGAAATGCTTTTAATACTTAATTTTTGAGACACATTCATTATATCAAAAAACTAATTTTTTTGCAAAAAATGTAAGAAATTTTATAACTTTTGTTCTTTTTTTCTTCACCACATATAGCGTTATGATGTTTTCAGTTTTACACATTTCACCAATGCTTTTCCACAAGCTAATTTTTAATTTTTATTTATCTTTATTCATTTAGTGATATATTTTAGTTTTCACTGTTCG
>USNP01000071.1 GCA_900556165.1 uncultured bacterium | reverse complement strand
TAATTACAATAATAATGTTATTTTTAATGTCTTTGTTTGATTTACTTATATTTTTCATATTTTAATTTTACTCAAAAAAAATACTTATGTCAATGAAAAATCGCCCAGATTTGAGCGATTTTCGAAATATAAAACTACCTATTTTCCAGCTGTTTAATTCGATTTTTCAAAGATTCAATCTCTCCGTGCTTATTAAAGATAATATCGTTTTGGTGATCGAAATTTTCAATATAATTATTATAAAAAAACCACACAAATACCAAGTTTATTACAGAGATGATTCCAATAATTATAGTTAAAATAAAGTGTAGAATATACCAATCACGGTGGGAGAAAAATTTCATTTTATTTTTTTCATTCTTTTTCATGATCACTCCTTATAGAAAAGAGCTTGTGTTAACTCTTTATTTTTTATTGTATCAAAACATTTCTAGCTCCGTGAGGCACGTAGACAGAACAGCTATTCTCCATCCTTCTCGGAAGCCATCAACCAAGATTGAATGAAATCGAATATATACTAGCTTTATTTTAGTGAATTATCGCAAGCTTGAATAAATATTACCATACTAAAGAACTTATGTCAATAAAAAATCGCCCAGATTTGAGCGATTTTCGAAACAGATTAAACTTTATTTACTACTGGAATAACAATTGGCGTGTGGCCAGTTGAGTCAAATAGTAGATGTGAAATATCATCTTTAATTTCTTGCTTCATGTCTGATATTTCAACCTTTCTTTCAACTTCACGATCAGTTTTAATTCGCAAATAGTGCCGAATCTTACCGATCAATTCTTCACTATCTTTAAGATATACAAATCCGCGCGAAATCACATCTGGAGTTTTTAGAAGTCGTCCAGTTTTTTTACTAATTGTAAGAACAATAATAAAAATTCCTTCAGTCGAAATGTGTAGGCGATCTTTCACAACCGCGTCGTGAACAGTATTTCCCGTATTATCATAAAGAATCGAACCAACATGAACACGACCACCTTTTTTAATCTTTCGTTCCTTTGTAAGCTCTATAATATCGCCACTATCCGCAACAAGGATTTCATCTCGCTTCAAGCCAAGGACTTTTTGAGCCATTTCGGCGTTATGTTGAAGCATGTAAAACTCACCGTGAACTGGAAGATAATTCTTTGGACGAATCGTTTCAACCAATCGAACATGATCGTCGTAATATGCATGTCCTGAAAGGTGAAGAGGGCCAATTCCATGATAATGCCCCCGACCATGCTGAATCACACCCGCACCTTCACGTAAAAGTCCATCAACCGTTGAAGCAACGCGTGGCTCATTTCCAGGAATAGGACTTGACGAAAACACCACAACATCAGTTGCTTTAATTTTAACAAACCGGTGCGCACCAGTTGCCATTCGGTTTAGAACCGCATTTAGCTCACCCTGCGAGCCCGTGCAGACAATCGTAACTTTCGAATCATCAAGTTTTACGATATCTTCCATCTTAACAATCACATCTTTCGGAACTTTAATTTTTCGACTCCGAAGCGCAATCTCAATAGCATTAATCATCGAAAATCCAGCAAACGCAACTTTTCGATCATGTTTCACTGCTTCATCAAGAATCAATTGCAATCTATAAATCTGGCTTGAAAAACACGAAAAAATCAAACGCGCGTGCGGATATGCTGTCATAACCTCGCCGACACTTTCACCAATAGAATATTCACTATGTGGGTGAGTTCCTGGCGTATCAATATTCGTACTTTCGTTCATCAACAAATGAACACCTTCTTTCTGCGCAATCTCAGCAAGACGTGGAAGATCGAATTGAGTATCAACTGGATCATTTTCGAAACGCCAGTCACCCATATGTACAATGTTTCCATTTGGCGTACGAACAACCATCGCTACACATCCCGGAATCGAGTGAAGAACATGCACGAATTCAAGCGTCATATGCTCTGAAATTCTAATCTGCTCATGCTTAAACGGATCAATAATTTGATAATTTGGCGAAACTTCAACAACAGCCTCTTCCATTTGGCGCTTAATCATGCCAATCGTAAAATCAGTTGCATAAATCGGGATATTATTTCCAAATTCTGGCAAAAGTTGACGAACCGCACCAATATGATCAAGGTGGGCATGCGTAAACGCAACAGCCTTAACTTTATGCATATTATCCTTCAAATACGTGATGTCCGGAGTCATAAAATTCACACCCGGATAGTCTTCATTTGGAAAAATTGAACCCATATCAATCACGAGAATTTCATTCATATATTCAATCGCGAACATATTTTTACCAATTCCAAACTCACCCAAACCACCAAGAGGAATCACTCGCACACTATCTTTTTCTGGACGAAGTTTTTTTAACGTTGAAGCTGTTAGTTGCTCACCATTAAAACCGTTAAAAATCGACTTATTCACCGGAATATTCACAATATGTTGAGTTGCGCGCATATTGATGTCATTTGAAATCATTCGTTGTGCACGCACAACCGCACCACGACGTGTGGTTGTTGGTAAATTCACTTTTTTAGCGTCAGATTTTTGAACTCGATTTTGTTTTGAAATATTCTTTGCCTTTTGTGCAATTTTTGCAGTTTGCTCGGCATTTTCTTTCTTATTATTCCCCACATATTTTGCACGATTTTTCTGTAAATCTTGTGCTTTTTTTTGCAGATTAGCGCGCTTTCGAGCTTGCTTCTCGTTAAAATTATCAGTCATTTTTCTCCTTAATTTATAAAGCGTTCGAAAACTATTTTTAAGGTCGGTATTTTTCGAACAAGTAA
>USNP01000070.1 GCA_900556165.1 uncultured bacterium | reverse complement strand
ATAATATTACTCTTGACTAAAATCTTAAAAAATGATAAAATCTTAAAGATGCTTACTAAAGAGAATAAAGAGAAGGCAATCGCTTTGACTCAGGTTTCAAAGAATGACGTTGGTTCGCCACAGGCACAAGTGTCAATCTTGACGGCTCGTATCAAAGAAGTGACGGAACACCTTAAATCAAACAAGCATGACTTCATGGCTCGACGCGGTTTGATGCAAATGGTTGGTCGCCGTAAAAAACTTCTAAAATATCTTGAACGAAAAGATTTTGAAGCCTACAAAGCTGTTGTTTCTAAATTAGGTTTGCGAAAATAATTTCAAAACCGTAAAATCGCCTTACTCAAATGCTGGGCGGTTTTATTTTTGCGTTTTTTCCAAAAAAATGATATAATTGAAGAGTAAAATTAACGCCGAATGTGTGGTAGAAATTATTTTCGAAAATCCTTCGAAGAAAATTCCTGCAACTCATTTGGCAGAAGGAGAAAAAATGATTATAAATCCAACAGGAAAAAGTGTGATTTCGGTCAGCACTGATTTTTTGGGACGAAAATTAACTCTGGAAGTTGGCAAAGTTGGCTTTCGAACAACTTCAAGCGTGATCGCAAAATATGGTGAAACTGTTGTTTTAGGAACGGTTCAGTTAGGAAATAAACCAGTTGCGCTGGATTATTTTCCTCTCTCAATTGATTATGAAGAAAAATGGTATGCAAGCGGTCGTATTTCTGGCTCACGATTTATTAAACGTGAAGGGCGACCAAGCGACGACGCAATTTTGATCGGGCGATTGATTGACCGACCAATTCGACCACTCTTTCCAAAAGGTTATCGCGAAGAAGTTCAAGTTGTCGCAACCGTACTTTCAGCTGATCCAGAATTTCGACCAGATATGATTGCGATGATTGCAGCTTCGAGCGCGTTGCATCTTGCTGGAGTTCCGTTTGATGGCCCAGTTGCTGGTCTTCGGATTGGTAAAATTAACGGAGAATTTAAAGCTTTCTTGAGTCCTGAAGAACGCGAAAAATCTCCGCTCGATTTGGTTGTTGCTGGAATCGAAAGCGGTATCACAATGGTTGAAGCTGGAGCAAACGAAGTTCCTGAAGAAGAAATTATCGCAGGGCTAGCTTGGGCTTACGAAAATTTCCAACCAGCAATTAAGCTCCAAAATGAATTACGTGCAAAATATATCGAAGCAGGTTATTTTGAGGAGCGCGCTTTTGAATTAGTTTTACCAAACGAGGAAATTTCAAAAGAAGTGGAAGAGTGGACAAACGGAAAATTCGATTCGAAAATTCGTGAAGCTTACCCAAAGTATAACCAAAATATTGCCGAGATTCGCGAGAAGTTCCACACAGAAATGCTTGAAAAATTTGGTGAAGAAGTATATGAAGAAATTCGAAAAGAATATGATGAAGCATTCACTTTGGCGGTTCATAAAGCAGTTCGAAAGGGAATTATTGAAGACGGCGAGCGACCAGATGGCCGTGAATTAGATGAAATTCGACCGCTTTCGAGTGAAATCGACTTCTTGCCACGAGCACACGGTTCAAGCCTCTTTACTCGTGGCGTAACTCAAGCAATGAATATCGTAACTCTTGCGCCACTTTCATATTCGCAATTGGTTGATACAATGGAGTTCAACGAAATTGAACGCCGATATATGCACCACTATAATGCACCCGGATATACTGTTGGTGAACCTCGACGCCTAGGAAGCCCTGGTCGACGTGAAATTGGCCACGGCTATTTGGCACAACGAGCCTTGGAAGCAGTTCTACCAAGCGTTGAAGATTTTCCTTATGCAATCCGTAGCGTAACTGAAATTATGAGCCAAAATGGTTCAACTTCAATGGCGGCAACTTGTTCAAGTTGTATGGCTTTGATGAGCGCTGGAGTTCCACTTAAAAATGCGGTTTCCGGAATCGCAATGGGATTAATGATGGACGGTGAAACACCTTATATTTTGAGCGATATTGCCGACGCCGAAGACTTCGCTGGCGATATGGATTTCAAATGTACGGGTTCGAAAAACGGAATTACAGCACTCCAGATGGATATGAAAGTTCATGGTTTGCCAGTTTCAGTTCTCGAAAAAGCAATTTTAACTTCGAAAAAAGGTCGCGAACACATTTTGCGCCATATGTTAAGCGTAATTTCTAAGCCAAAAGCTGAACTTTCACCTTATGCGCCACGAATCGAAAAACTTAAAATTAACCCTGAAAAAATCGGTGCAATCATTGGTAAAGGTGGCGAAACTATCAATAAGATTACATCTGAAACTGGTGCTGAGGTTGATATTAAGGAAGATGGCTTGATCACAATCGCAAGCTCGAATGCTGAAAAAATCGAAAAAGCGCTAAACTGGATTAAATCTTTGGTTGAAGAACCAGAAGTTGGCAAAGTTTATCGCGGAAAAGTGGTTTCAATTAAAGACTTTGGCGCTTTCGTAAATATTCTTCCTGGGATCGATGGAATGCTTCATATTTCACAAATATCCGAAAAGAGAACCGAAAAAGTGACCGATGTTTTGAGCCAAGATCAAGAAATTTGGGTGAAACTAGATAAAATCGATGAAAAGGGCCGGCTTAATCTTACGATGAAAGGTGTGAAACAGTAAAAGCTAAAATATCCTAAACCTAAAAGCTTTTTACAATAATCTTTTATCGAAAAATGTTTTCTAATTGATTTTACAATTCTTGTAATGCTTGAACTAATTAATGCTATGTGTTATTATACATTAAGTGTAAAAACACATAGCATCTACTCTTCTCATAATAATATACGGAA
>USNP01000069.1 GCA_900556165.1 uncultured bacterium | reverse complement strand
ACTAACCCTAATAGTAATTTTGTTACGCCCGATGAAGTTAAGAAAAAGGCAGAGGAAGAAAAGAGAAATAGGGAAATAGAGGAAAAAAGAAAAAAAGATAATCAAGTTGTTCCTACAGCTCCAACTGGTAGATCTTCACAACCAACAACAGATAAGACCCAACAGGATGTAAGAAACAATACGGCTAATAATGATAGAATTAGATGTGAAGAGGCGTATAAGAAAGCTAAAGCTTCTGGTGTCGATGAGAAGAAACTTAGTGAGCTTAAGCAAAAATGTAGTTATTCTCCAGCGACAAACGATAGTGATTGGACTAAGAAGAATAATGAAGCTAAGGCCGCAATAGAAGAGATAAACAAACAAACTAATGAAGCTTCTAATTCCAAAGATAAAAATTCTTGCGATATCGAATGGGTTGGGTGGATTGCATGTCCACTTGCTCGTGCCTCGACTGGTATCGTTGTGAGTATGTATAACTTTATGCAAGATAATTTCTTGAATATTAAGTCTGATCAGTTATTTTCGAATTCTGGAAAGGGTGCGGAAGTTTATAAAAACTGGTCGTCATTCCGTGATATGGCAAATGTTTTCTTTGTGATTATGATTGCGATCATTATCTTTTCGCAAGTTACAAGCGCAGGAATTTCGAATTATGGAATCAAGAAAATGCTACCAAAGATTATCATTTATGCTATTTTGGTAAATATTTCGTGGTATCTTGCCGTGATAGCTGTTGATATTTCAAATATTGCAGGGAGCACTATCTTTAATTGGCTAGTGAAAGATGGTTGGCATTTTTCGGATGCTGCGAAAGGTACTGAATCGCCTGTTGAATCTATTCTAACTGGTACTGCTACAAATGCTGGGCTTATTGTTGCCGCTGGTGTAACTGCTGCACTTGTTGGTGGAGGGACTATTCTGTTATTTATGATATCTGCAGTTATGGCGCTCGTTACAACACTGTTGATTTTAATGATTCGAGAGGCAGCTGTTGTTGTTTTAGTTGTTATTTCTCCTCTAGCTTTTGTTATGGGATTATTACCGAATACAGAAGGTTTTTTGAAAAAATGGATGAGGTTTATGAAAAATATGCTCATCATATATCCAATATGTTCTTTGATGGTTGGTGGTGCTATATTTGTTTCTAACTTACTTTTCAATATTACAGATAAGCCAATACTTAAAGTTATGTATGGTGTTTTGCCGATTTTGTCACTATTTGCTATTGTTGCGATAATTAAAACTATACTATCCGTTATTGATGGTCTTACTGGTGGAAATCTGCGTGGTGCTCTAGGCAAGATGAGTGGTCATATCAATGCAGCAGCGCAAGATTCGAACTTTGTCAGGGCTTCAAGGGAGAAGGTTGCAGATAGAACTATTGGTGGTATTGCTATTGGTAAAAATGCCAGAAACGCTAAATTTGAAGAAGGTAGATATAAAAGAGATAAAGAAGCTCTTGAAAAGCTAGATAAAAAGAAAAATAAAACTGCGGCGGACTATCGAAGGAGAGCGCAATATGGCGCTAGAGTTGCTGGATACGAAAAAAGTCAGAATGAAGGAATGGTCGCTGCTATGGCGTATAGTATTGGAAATGATGCTTCGAGGGTTAATGACGAGCTTGATAAGATTTCAGAAGTTAAAGATCCAGTTCAGCAGAGATTGATGTATGGAGCTCTTTCTCAGGCAGTCACTAGCTCTGGTCTAAATGCATCAGGCCAAGCTACTGCAATGAATAATATTGCTCAAAGTGCGTTAAATATTAGCGATGATGGTCAGCGCAAAGCTGTCGCTGCACAAATTGCTTCAAAGGCCGGTTCAGACTTTAAGAAAGTTAACCCTGCTGCCGCAAAAGCTGTTATGCAAGATTTTTCAAATCCAAAGTCACTAAAGAATGTTGCACAAATGGAAGGTGATATTTCAACATATTCTGGTGCAAGCGCAAAACAAATGGCGGATTGGGCGACTATGTCGAGCTCCAATGTAAGTGACAATAAGGCGATTAAAGCTATGCAGAGTGCATTTAACAGTGGTGATTCTGGTAGAATTTCACAAGCTCAAAATATGGGTAAAATTGCTGAACAGGCACTTACTGCTAACGCAAATGGAACGATGTCTCTAACGCCAGACCAGCAGGCTAACTTTATGGCAATGCGGAATTTAGCTCAATCTTATACTGTGCAGAAAGTAGACAACAGTAATTTGGTAAAAACTCAACCTAATTATAGTTCGCAATGGCAGTCTCAAGGTAGTTCCGGATCTGTTTTATATGGTGCTCCTCCAGTACAAACCGGTCAAACTTCTCCGTCAGCAAATACTAATAGTGACGGAAGCCAAAACAACCAGGCTTAGTAAGCTATAGTTGAACTTAAACATAAAAAACACTCTTTCGAAAATAGAAGGGGTGTTTTTCTTCGTTAAATGTGCTAAAATTAAATAAGTGAATAATTCGAAAAGGAGAAGTATGAAAATTGCATTAATTGGTTTTGGACTTGAGGCAAAAAGCGCTTATGAATATTTTAAAAAACTTAATAAAAATAATACTTTCGATATTTATGATGAGAATTCGAAAAGTAAAATTGAACTTCCAGAAGGTGTGAATTTTTTTGGTAATTTTCATGATTTTTCAAAAATTGAGGCAGATTTAATCGTGAGAACACCGGCGGTTAATCCGAATCGCTTGCCGCAAAACGCTAAAATTACATCTGTTACAAATTTATTTTTTGAAAATTGTCCAGCGCCAATTATTGGGGTTACTGGTTCAAAAGGCAAGGGGACCGTTTCGAGTTTTATTACTGAAATTTTACGCGCAGCTAAAATTAAAACGCATCTTGTTGGAAATATTGGAGTTCCTGCGCTTGATCATTTGAGTGAAATTCAAGATAACGACGTGATTGTTTATGAGTTGAGTAGCTTTCAGCTTTGGGATACACAAAAATCACCGCACATTTCGATTTTAAATAATATT
>USNP01000068.1 GCA_900556165.1 uncultured bacterium | reverse complement strand
CAAGATAAACCTATAAACTTGCATTATTATTTTTACGCTCCTGATAAGTATTTAAGAAATATAAAACTTATTTCATATATCTGTGAAAATAAGTATGATAATTATAAAGATGTAGCAGACTGTGGTTTATATATGGTTCAAGAAGCAGGAAGTTTTAAAATTAAAGTTAAAGCATCTGGTTATACTTTAAGCGATTATGATCGTGAAACTCAAGAATCTACTTATGCATATGTTAATCATTCTTATGATTATAATAATTTTGTAGAAATTGAAAGCTTTACAGATGCAGATTTTAAAAAAGGTTTCACGTTACTTGGCGGAACTACTTTAAAATCTAATACTTGGAATTTAAATGAAGGTGGATTTTTGCTTGATCCAGTAGGCGGAAGTTCAAGTAACAGTAATAATAGGAATAATAGCAATAATAGTGGGGGCGGTTTCGATATTTTGGGCGGTATAAAAGCATTTTTTCAGCCTATGATAGACTCAATCGTAAGGACTCAAAAAGCAGTATTATCTATTACAGATAACATTATAAATGGCATTAAGAGCTTATTTGTCGGTTTAATCGATTCAGTTAGAAATATTTGGGATTTTCTCTCTAATTTCTTTGTTAAGTTATTTGAAGAGTTAGGAAAGTTTTTTAAGTGGCTATTTGTTTTAGATTCTAATGTTTCTAAAGAGCAAATTGATAGTTTTTCAAATAAAATTAAAAATTCTTCACCAGAAGTAAGCTCAATATTTAATTTTTCAAGAACTTTTAGTAACAGAGTTAGTGGAAATTCTACATGTAGCTTTGGTGTTGGTGGCCTTGTGCTTTCAGTTTGTAGTGTCCCTTCACTTCTTATTAATATTGCAAGAGCCTTAATTATTTTTGCTATGGTTTGGATTACTATTGATAGAATTGTTAAGTTTATTTCTGTATTATTTGGTACGCGGTATATGTGGCAAAGAGAGGGAGAAGATTAATGATTTGGAATTTACTTTTACAGGGTTTTATAGAGATTTTTAATATTTTAATATCTCCTGCCATTGTTGTTATCTCAGCTTTACCAGTTAAAGATATTTTAAACGCTTTTAATTCTGTTTCTATTATTTTTGAATCTCTTTCAGCTGGTGTTGGTATTCTTTCTTATATTGCTGGCGGATCTTGGATTATTATTTTACCGCTTACATTAAATACTGTTTTAGTTGTTTCTGAATTTGGCTTAAGTATTCTTTGGTGGATTTTGCATAAAACACATATTGCAGGGGGTGGTCATTAAATGTCTTATCTATCATTCATTAAAAAAGAGGCAAAACCGCATATTGATTCTATCAAGCAAAATTATATAGATTCAAAAGATAAAGAGCTTTTTCGCGCATCTGGTCTTACCGTTTATTGCGGTTGGCAAGGTTCAGGAAAAACACTATCAGCCGTAAAGCACGTTTATAATCTTATGGTTCGTTATCCAAAAGCAATTTTAGTCACGAATTTAGAGTTTAATTCTGATTTACCGAACAAAATTATAACTTTCAAAAATCACGATGATTTGCACCGTTTATTGGTTGAAGTTAATAACAACAAATACGGCGTTATCTACTTAATAGATGAAATACACACATATTTTAATGCGCTTGAATCTAAAGATATACCGCCTTATATTTTTACCGAAATTTCACAACAGCGCAAACAGCGTAAAGCTATTATAGGCACTTCCCAACTATTCTTGCGTATGGCAAAACCTTTCAGGGAGCAAGCAAACTATTTAGTTATGTGTTCTACTCACGGCAATATTTTTACTGTTAATAAAGTTTATGATGCACATAAACTCACAACTGATTACTCAGGGCAACTTATCGGACACGCAATTAAAATGGGTTTTTTCTTTCATTCAGAAAAATTACGCAATATGTACGACACCCTTCAAAAGGTTGTATCAGGAAAAGCAGAATTTGAAGATTTTCAGACAATTAATGTAGAACAGAAAAAACGAAAAGGTTTTCGCGTCACCGCAAGTCGATGACGCGGACGCGAAAACCTCAATAACGATCATCATTTAAAGGAGAAAATATGTTATACGAACTTAAAATTACTCGTAAATTTCAATACACGTTATATCACAACCGAACACCCCTTGCTCATTACAGAACTAAAAAAGACGCAAAAACCGCATTATTAGTTATTAGACAGCGTTTTGAACTTCTCGATAAATTACAGAATGTTATGAAAATACAAACAAGTTTATTTTGTGGGGACACTCATTTAGCCGTTTATCAGTATTGTCCAGATTTTGAAATTAAACACTGTTTCAAAATTAAACGCGAACAAATCGCGTAATTGTGGCGGGGCGTTCCCGCTTGCGGGAACCCTTGTCAAGAGCCACACTTAACACACAAAACGCTAATTTAAGGAGATTATTTATATGCAAGCTTTACGCTCTCAAGCCTCAAACCTGCTCAAGTCGATGTTCGAAAACAATAAAGATATTAAATTTAAAGAGATATGTTCTTATGCTAAAATCTACCCAGATTCAATCAAAATAATTAAATATCACCGCCCTGTTGTATTCACTAACTTTTCAGATCGTGGAAATTCCGCTTTCCTTGTAAATGAAGAAAATGCCGAAGAACAAGATTATCTGCAAAAGTCGATCAACCGCACAAAAACCAAAATATCAGATTATGTCCTTTGTAATAACTTCTCGCATTTCGCAACCTTCACTTTCGATCCTTCGAACCCTAAAGTAAATGGCGAAGAAAACCGAAAAGATTTCAAAAAGATGTCTTCCCTATTAAAAAATTGGCTTAAAACTGAACAGCTCAACCATTTAAGGCGACATGGACGAAGATTTCGCTATTTAATTGTTCCGGAACGCCACAAAAACGACGCTTGGCACTTCCATGCCCTACTCGAAGGCTATCAAAACGAAACAGAAGGCTTTTATACTCGAAAAAACAAATATATCACCGTATCTGAACTTAAAAAAACAAAAAAAGAAAAAGATCGCAAATTTATCACAAGATATACTTTAGGGCGATCAGAAATAGCTCCTATTAAAGATAAAACGAAGATGTCAAGCTATATCAAAAAATATATTACAAAAGAACTTATTCAAGATAAAAACGCTAAACGCTACTGGGCAAGTCGAAACCTTAAAACCCCTGAAATTATACCTAACTTTATTTCAGAATCTCAAAAAATACCTGAACAATTCCTAACCGCCAAACACGACTATCACGATATTTATATAATTCCAAAAGATTCATCATATTTCAGTTTTTCAAAATATGTAAATA
>USNP01000067.1 GCA_900556165.1 uncultured bacterium | reverse complement strand
TAAGCACGGGTGGGCATCGCTTAGACGGTTTTTTATCTCTTCGACTCACCCGTTAAGGCTCGAAAACTTCGAAGCTGAAAACCCACCAAAATTCAACATAGGGTTCGCCGGTCAAAGAGGTTATTATGTGCAATATCAACAATAAGATTCTTATTAAAAAAGGAGGGGTAAAGAATTATTCAGACTATATTGCACACTATAACAATAGATAGAAGTTTCATTGACAAATTTTTAAAATATTTGATCAATGTTTATATATTATCATAAATTACAGTTAATGTCAATACTATTTTTACATTTTATGGAAATTATTCAAATTAAACCTTTAAATTTTGATTATTCGAAAGATTTACAGCATATCCCAGATACACCAAAACAGCTTTTCGTACGTGGAAAATTACCTTTAAAAAGAATAAAATCTGTTGCAATCGTTGGGACACGCAAACCAAGCAGTTATGGGCGAGAAATCGCAACAAAAATCGCTACCGAATGTGCACAAAACGGAATTGTCGTCGTTAGCGGATTAGCCCTCGGAATCGACTCAATTGCACACCGTGCAACCCTTGACGCTAATGGAATAACCATTGCAGTTCTCGCAAATGGTGTAGATAAAATCTATCCACGCTCGCACGAAGCTTTAGGACAGAGGATTCTCCAAAATAACGGTGCGATCGTTAGTGAATATCCAAATGGAACACCCGCGCAACCATGGCAATTTTTGGCGCGCAATAGAATTATCTCCGGTCTTGCAGATGCAGTAGTTGTAGTTGAAGCCGCATCA
The DNA here is from genome assembly GCA_900556165.1 of uncultured bacterium. GTDB lineage: Bacteria > Patescibacteriota > Saccharimonadia > Saccharimonadales > Saccharimonadaceae > Nanogingivalis. The sequence goes on along the minus strand of USNP01000067.1, from coordinate 2,529 downwards.
AGAAGTGGAACTCTTTCGACTGCAAATCATGCATTAGATCAAGGTAAAGAAGTTTTTGCCGTACCTGGAAATATTAATTCGCCACTTTCTTCCGGCTGCAATCAACTCATCAAAAACGGTGCAAACCCTTTAACATCTGTTGAAGATTTATTAGATTTCTTAATTCCAGATCGTTTCGAAAAACAAACAATTTTATTTAAAGGTGACGCACCTGATGAAAATTTAATCCTTGAAATACTTTCAAAGAAAGGTGCAACTTCAAGTGACGAAATCATTAAAAAATCCGGAATTTCAGCAAGTAATTTCAACCAAGCGGCAACAATGCTTGAAATAAAAGGGTTAATTTCAAATAACGGCGGCAATATTTGGAGTATAAAGTAGATTTTCGAAAGAAAATATGCTATACTTAAAAGAATGAAAAATTTAAAAATTAGCGATTTTTGGATTTATAAATTTCGCTATCAAATCGGAATAGGAATTCTATCGCTCAGCTATCTTGCGATAATTATTTACACTTTATTGTTTGCACCTAATAGCCTAACTGCCGGTGAAATTGAAAGTACTAAAAATGCGGCAAGTCTAAACTTTTCGAATATTTTTTCCAAGAATATTATCGATTTTCCTTTTAGATTTTTACAAAAAATCAGCATCGATATTTTCGGATTGAGTAATTTTGCAATAAAATTACCATCAGTTTTAATTTCACTAATTTCACTAATTTTTATCACGAAAATTTCCGGAGTATGGTTTTCAAAACGCACATCTGTTTTAGCATCAATTATTGCAATTACTTCGAGCCAATTTTTCTTTATCGCACAAAACGGAACAAGTGAAATTCTTTATATTTTTTATCCAATTTTGCTAATTTGGAGCGGTTCAGAATTCTTAAAAGAACCCAAAAAACACCAAATTTTTGCTTTAATTTCAATTCTAGGCTTAAGCTTCTACACACCACTAAGCTCTTATATTGCATTGGCATTTTTATTAACAATTTTAGCACACCCACATTTACGATTTATTATTAAAAAAACGCCAAAATCGCAAAAAATCCCTACAATTTCATTATTTATCGCTATTATTTTACCTTTATTAATTTCGATAGTCTTTGATTTTTCAATTTTGAAAATTATCTTTGGAATCCCAAATTCATTCAATCTTTTCGAAAACTTAAAAAGCTTAATTTTGGCACTTTTCGGATTTTCAAATCCAATCAGTAATGGAATGATTTCGCCAATTGTCAATCCGGCAACAGCAATTCTGATCGCGATCGGGCTTTATTTCATAATCATCGAAAAACATTCAGCCAAAAGCTACTTGATCAACATCTGGACGGTAATTTTGCTTTTTATCTGTTTAATTAATCCGGCCACAATCACAATTCTTTTCACTCCGATCTTAATTCTTACAATCACAGGACTACAAGGTTTAATTAACACTTGGTATGCACTTTTTCCAAAAAATCCCTACGCACGATTTTTTGGTTTGATCCCAACTTCAATTTTTGTCTTCAATCTGTTAATTACGAATCTTTCAGTTTTCGCATTGAGTTATCTATATTCGCCACAACCAGTTTCAGCTTTCAGTCAAGATTTAAATATCTTACTTAAAAAAACAGATTCAAATCGAATTTTGATAGTTTCGAAAAATGAAGAAGAATTCTATAAAACGCTCGAAAAACAGGGAAAAGCAAAAATTAAATATAAGCTTGAAGATGCCGAGGTTATAGTTTCAAAAGAAACTTACGAAAATCTAAAAATCCCAGCAAATTATAGCGTGAAAAAAATCCTAGTTTCGAATCGTAAAAATAACGCCGATCGATTCTATATTTTATCACGCGGTTGATTTTTGAAGATTTTTTTGATAAAATTAAAAGAGTATTATTTATTTTAAAGGAGAAAATATGGCAGGAATTAAAGACCAAATGAAAATGGTGCGTGAACTTCAAAAAGCGCAAAAAGAACTTAAAAAAGAAATCATTGAAGTTGAAGCTGGTGACGGTGCGGTTTTAATTCAATTTACTGGCGAGTTGAAAGTTAAGAGCGTTAAACTCGACCCTGAATTGATTGACTTTGAAGATATCGAAGAGCTTGAACATTGGATTCAAATTGCGATTCGCGACGGGTTGGAAGAAGCTCAAAAAGTTGCGGCCGAAAAAATGCAACCTTTGATGGGTGGCTTGGGAAATCTTGGGCTTTAATCTTTTCGAAAGATAAAAATGTCACAAATTCTACCCGAAGCATTAACCGAAGTAATCGAAAGTCTCGGAAAACTCCCTGGTGTTGGCTCACGAACAGCCGAACGCTATGCTTATTATTTGTTAAAAAATAACGAAACCATAAGCGAAAAAATTGCCGAGAGTGTTTTAAATTTACATAAAAATGTTAAAAATTGCCCGATAACTTTTGCTCTAATTTCGAAAGATGAAGAAGTTTCGCCGCTTTATACCAACGAAACTCGAAATAAAAAGCTAATTGCCGTGGTTGAAGAACCGCTCGATATTATTGCACTCGAAAAAACCAAAAGCTTCAA
>USNP01000066.1 GCA_900556165.1 uncultured bacterium | reverse complement strand
CCAAATGCTCTTAATAAAAGAGTGATGCGAGATTATAAAAGTCGCGTTATATATCGCTCTGGTGAAAGTTGGTGGAATAATGTTATTGAGCCAGAAATTTGTAGTCTTCGAAAAAGAATTGAATTTTACAAAAATAATGAGTTGGTTGAGGTTTGTTTAACTAATGAAAATGAATATATTTGTGATAAGGTTGATCTATGGTGATTTTTTGATTTTTTATACTATTTTTGATATAATTTAGATAGTATGAAAAGATATAATCCGATTGAAATTGAAGAAAAATGGCAAAAGAAATGGGACGAGTCAAAGCTTTATGAAGTGAAGGCGGATTCTTCGAAACAAAAAATGTATATCTCGGGAATGTTTCCATATCCAAGTGGTGCAGGACTTCACACTGGGCATGCGCGAAGTTATACGATTGTTGATTCGATTGCTCGTTTTTATCGACAGCAAGGAAAGAATGTTTTAAACCCAATCGGTTGGGACACTTTTGGCTTGCCGGCTGAGAATTATGCGATTAAAACTGGAATTTCGCCTCAAGAAGCCACAAAAACCAATATTGAAAATTTCAAAAAACAGTTTAAGCGACTTGGAATTTCAATTGATTGGTCGCGTGAAATTAATACTTCAAGTCCAGAATACTATAAATGGACACAGTGGATTTTTCGCGAAATGTATAAAAAAGGTTTAGCTTATCGCAAAGAAAGCTATCAGTGGTGGTGTGATAATGATAAAACAGTTCTTGCGAATGAACAGGTTGAAAATGGTCGCTGTTGGCGTTGTGGTGAAGAGGTTTCGAAAAAACAAATGACACAATGGTTCTTTAAAATTACTGCATATGCTGACGAACTTTTGGCTGATATTGACGAATTAGATTGGCCGGAAAAGATTAAAACAATGCAGCGAAATTGGATTGGAAAATCTGATGGTGCTGAGATTGAATTTGAAATTGCTGATGGAAATGCAAAAGGTGAAAAAATTAAAGTTTTCACAACTCGACCAGATACTATTTTTGGAGTAACTTTTTTGACAATTGCACCGGAACACTCTTTGCTCGAAAAGCTTTCGAATGATTTAACTAACGAAGAAATTAATAAATATAAAAAAGAGTCATTGAAAAAATCTGAAATTGAACGTCAAGAAAATAAAGAGAAAACAGGAATTTTTACTGGAAGTCATGCGATTAACCCTGTAAATGGCAAAAGGATTCCAATCTGGGTTAGTGATTATGTTCTTGGTGGATATGGTGAAGGTGCAGTTATGGCGGTACCAGCTCATGATGATCGAGATTATGAATTCGCTAAGAAATTTAATCTTGATATTGTCGAGGTAATTGAAAAGCCTGCAGATGTAATTGACGATAGCCCTTGCTATCATGGAGAGGGAGTTATGGTTAATTCGGGAGAATTTAATGGCCAAGATTCCGCTAATGTTCGCGAGCAGATTACTGATTGGCTTGAACAAAGCGGAATTGGTTGTGCGAAAACTACATATAAAATGCGCGACTGGTTGATTTCTCGCCAGCGATATTGGGGATGTCCAATTCCAATCGCCTATGATAAAGATGGGAAAGAGCATTTAATTCCAGAAGATCAACTACCGGTATTATTGCCAAAAATTAATGATTTTAAGCCTGACGATTCAGGAAAATCTGCTTTAGCAAAAAGTGAAGAATTTATGACGGTTGAATTTGGTGGCGAAAAAATGATTCGCGAAACCGACACTATGGATGGTTATGCTTGTTCGAGTTGGTATTTATTACGTTATGCTGATCCAAAAAATTCTGAAATGGCTTGGAATCCTGAACTTGTGAATTACTGGGCGCCTGTTGATTATTATGTGGGTGGCGATCATGCGGTTGCACATTTACTTTATATTCGTTTTTGGACTCATGTTTTCAGAGATTTAGGTTTGACAAATTTTGCTGAACCTGTTAAAAAACTACTTTATCACGGATATATTAACGCTGAAGATGGTTCAAAGATGAGCAAATCAAAAGGGAATACGATTGATCCGCTTGAAGTTATTGACCAGGGTTATGGCGCTGACTCGCTTCGAACTTACGAAATGTTCATTGCGCCATATGAGATTGATGCTTCTTGGGACCCACGCGGAATCGCTGGTGTATATCGTTTCTTGAATCGTGTATGGGTTTTGGTTCAAGAATTTATAGAAAGTGAAAAATCAGAACAAAATCTTTCGAATTTTCCAGAAATTCAAAAATCACAGCATAAAGCTATCAAAAAAATTACTGAAGATTTTCATCGCGAGAGTTTGAATACTGCAGTTGCAGCTTTGATGGAGTTTGTAAATGAACTTTATAAGCTCAAACTTGAAGGTTTTTCGAATGATTGGCGATTTGTTTTGGAGGATTTATTAAAAATGCTTACACCATTTGCACCGCATATTTCTAGTGAACTTTGGATGCAGCTTGGAAATGAAGAATTTATCGAAAAATCTGGTTGGCCAAAATGGAATGAGGAATTTTTGAAATCGGATGAAATTCAATTTATCGTTCAAGTAAACGGAAAATTGCGCGGAAAAATTAAAGTTGCGATTGGGGCTGAAAAAGATGAAATTCTCGCGCTCGCTAAAAATGAAGATAATGTTTCGAAATTTTTACAAGATAAAGAAATCGTTAAAGAAATTTTTGTGCCAAATAAATTGATTAATTTCGTGATTAAATAGCAATAATAAAATGGAAGTTTCAAGCTTCCATTTTATTATTATTTTTGCCGAAAATCAATTTGGTTTGCGTCAACTGCAACCCAGCCGTCTTTGTCTACATTCACATCAATTTTAGTATTTTCGCCAGTTGAGGTTTTTTTGAAATTCTCAATTCGGGTAATTAATTTTGGATTATCGCTATTTTGAAGATAAACATCTCCTTGAATATTGAAATCTACCTCTTTTTGCATTACACCGATTGATGAGTGGTTGTTTTTTTCGGAACTATAACTCTCTGGTGTTTGGAAGTATTCATTTATTGAACTTCGAATGGCATCGCCTTGCTGAAGATGGATTACGCCACCATTCTCGGAGATTTTTTTAAGGTTCGAAAAATCCATTTCGGAGTTATCCAAGCCATTTTCGCTACTTTTCTGGAAGATTTCTCGCGGGTGGTTTTCTTGATAATTTTTATAGACATCGTGACCAAACCAACCGCCAAGTGCTCCGGCGGTCATTGCTAAAGCACCGAACTGTTTTAGTTTTTTTCTACTAATTTTTATTATTTCTTTATCTTGATTTTGATAATTTTTGTTTTTATATTTTTCCATAACAGCCTTATTATAGCATAAAAGGAATAAAAAGTCAATATATTATGCATAAAATGCTTGCTTTATCTTGATTTTTAAGGTATAATTGAATCTGAAGGAAAATAATAAACCTAAGGAGAAACTTTAAATGGC
>USNP01000065.1 GCA_900556165.1 uncultured bacterium | reverse complement strand
GGTTTGGAGCAGGTGGTTGAATATATCCGCAATCTGAATTTTAGTGAAGAAGATATTGATTATCTTCGGAGTTTGGGAACCTTTGATGAAGATTTTATTGAATTCATGCTTTACGACATTTCATTTTATTACTATAATTTGTATGGTTTAATGAATTCTGCATATAAATTAGAGTTTTGGAAATGGATTTCGCTCAAAGAAAAGAAAATTGCCAAAAATCCGGCTGCGAGATTTTTCGAAACAAAAGCTTATTTCGAAAATATTCGTGAAAATGATCCAAAAACACATGTTTTGAATGAAGTTCGTCGGCGTCGGCGTCAGATGATGGCTTTTGTGAAAGATTCTAATGGTGATTTTGTGAAAATTTCGCAACTTTATGATTGGAACGAAGAATTCGAAAAACTCAACAACGAAATTTTCGATTTTCCGAAGAGATTCCAGAGATTAAAACAAGGTGAAAGTAATAATCATCATGTATTTTTTCCTTCTGGAATGTATGATTTTCCGTTTCCGATTCACGAATATCGCAATCGCAAAATCAACCAAATTCGAATTTTGAAACGTGCTCATGAGGAGATGAATAAAGAAATTTTCGAATTCGCTGAAAAATACGGAATTCCAATTTTAACAAATGATTTTTTGTCAATTTTGCGTTCATATCGACGACCATACCAAGATGAATACCTTAATTTTTTAGCATTAATGCAAGCATTTTGCGAAATATGTTTGGCTTTTGAACCTTCTGAGGATGAAATTCAAGAAAACAGGGTCTCAAAAACTTTTATGCTAGCTGCTCGGTTTTATGATTTGTTTAACCTTCAACACAAGCACATTACCTTAAAAACTATTCGATAGATTTTTCCGCAAACTTAGTTTTGCGGTTTTTTAGTATTAAAATTTTAGCCGAATTAATCTCACAAAACTCTTAAAAATTGACTCTTTAGAACGATCTTCTTTTTCGATTTCATTAATCATCTCAATTTCGTCAGATATTATACCATCAATCGGCTCTTGGAGGTATTTCGAAATGTCACTGCGAGTATTTAGTGTCCAGATAAAAATTTTGCGTTGTTTTTTGTGGGCTTTTAGTGCTAATTTTTTGCGATATGAAAAATCTTCAATCACATAAAAATCGATTTTTGAATCATCAAAATCACCAAATTGAAGCGGAATCACAAATCCGGTTTCGATTTCTGGCGCAATTTTTTCGATTTTTCGCATTAAATTTAAATCCAGCGACATTGTTTTGAACTTTCGCGAAACACCAAATTTTCGAAAATCTTTCACAAACATTTCTGCGAAATTTTCAGGTTCGTCGCCACTTGGTTTTAGTTCAACTAAAAGTTTAATGTTGAGTTTTTCAGCTTTTTTTATATATTCTTCGAAAGTCGGAATTTTACTCTCAAAACCATTTTCGAAAGTTATAAGAGTCTGAATCTCGCTCAAATTCAAATCTCGAACTCGCGCGTTTCGTCCGGTTAATCTTTGTAAATTATAATCATGGACAACTACAAAATGATTGTCACGCGTTAGTTGAATATCCATCTCAGCATAATCTGCACCTTTTTTCTTGGCTGATTCAAGCGCTTCAAGCGAATTCTCAACCCCACCCCGAACATCACCGCGATGGGCAATTTTAAGGATTTTTGTATCGATTTTTCGGTAGTAAATTTGAATTCCATTAAAAATTGTCGAAGAAACCAAAAGTAAAGCCATCATAATTGCGAGAATTCTTGAATTTTTAATTTTTTGTTTTTTATTCTCGATGATTTTAGTTTTTAGCGGTTCGAAAATATCAAGTAAAACGATTACAGTTGCGACTTTCGATAATACAAAAAATGCAAAAAATACTGCGTCAAACATTGTTGTTAGGATTGTTTTTGAAACCAAAAAACCCAAAAAAGGCTTAAAAATTCCTAAAATCAGTGTAATAAAAATCATAAAAAGCAACCCAAAAATCATAAAGATAATTTCGAAAATCCCAAGTGGAATCAAAATTTGCGACATTTTGCTTTTAGTTGCTTTCCAGCTTTCTTTAATGCTTTTTGAAAGTGGTTCGTCGTTTAAAATTGTTCGTGGTAAGGTGAGAATTAAGCGATAATTTACATAAAAAATCAGTAAAATCAGCACAAAATAGAATGCGGCGCCACTTGGAGTTTTTAAAATCTCACCAATAATAAATGCTGGGATTCGTATTTTTTCAGTGATCGCCGAAGAAAGTCCGAGGTTTTTGAGCGGAACCATCGAAATAAAATAAACCATAAAGAAGAAAATTTGAATTCCAAGTAAGCTTTTCATTTTTTTAAAAGATTCAAAAAACACTTTTCGAACCGAAAAAACGTCGCTTTCCCTACGTGCATTGATGAATTTGATTAGGATGAAAAATTCAGCAAAAGTTAAAAATGCGACAAGCAAAATATAAATCGCACAAAAAAGAAGACTTAAGGGGTTTGAGAAAATCAAATAAAAATTGTCTTTCGTGAGATTTTCTTGATTCGAAAAAAGCAAAATTAGCCGAAAAACCCAAAAAAGAATATTAATTCCAGCGACAGACATTACAAAATGTAAAACCGAAGCTCCAATCAAAAGCCCATATTTATTTTTGTAAAAAAAGCTCCAAGAGCGTTTGAAATTATTTAATGAATTCATAGAATGTAAAGTTATTTTTTAATTTTACCATATTTTTTGCGAAAAATAAAGCTTATTGTTGCAATCTGAAGTATAAGATGCTATAATATGTAAAGTTCATTTTTTGGAGGTACCTTATGTTTAAATTTAAATTATTTAAGACTGAAAATATTGAAGTCCTATATGATTCTAAAAGTGATGATCTTAAGAAGAAAATTGTAGAGCAAATTATAGATTTGCAAGTCATAATGCGCGGATCGTATTCACCAAAGGAATTTTATAGCAAACAAGAGTGGTTTTTTATTCGAAAGGATGATAAAGTAGTTACCGCGGTTGGAATTGAATTCTTTAAAGAAATTAAATTTAAAGGATTCAGCAAGAATATTTATCTGGTTTCGGATTTTGTAAATATTAAAAATAGTAGTGAAATTGGCCGTACGGACAGTGAAGAGTTGAGTGATTTATTTTCGAAAATTGTTAAGTATGCCAAAAAAGATCCTCAAATTGACTATCTCATTTGCATGATTCCGAAGCTTAATGCTCGCCCGCTAACTCGCGCAGGTTTTAATGCAAAAATGTTTAGCAAAAAAGATTTTGTGGATTCGGGTTTAATTAATTCTCTGCGTGATCAGATTATTATCTTAAACCAAAATAATCTTGAAAAGCAGCTTTCGAAAAATAAAATTCTCTTGGAATTGCGATCGGCGGAGAATTCTTGTTTGAATCGATTTAAAGGTGGTAAAACGCCGAAGTCTCTTTTGTGTGAGGCGCGAGTAATTCGCGAAAATCGAAAATTTATTGAAAACAGCAAGCCAGAAGATGTATATTTTGGTTTAATTCTTGGGGTAAACACTAAAAAATAGTAAAAAGCGAACCGATTGGTTCGTTTTATTTTTTTTCGGTAAAAGTACAGTATATTAGTATTGAAAAATTACTAATAGCTTTTAAAATATTAGATTTATATAAATAATAAGTGTGAAGTTTTAATGAAATTATTAACTTTTATATTTCACAAAAGGAGT
>USNP01000064.1 GCA_900556165.1 uncultured bacterium | reverse complement strand
TAAATATATATCTTATTTTAACATAAAAAAAGCATTTTTTCCAGACCGGCAGTTTTTGTAAAAAATCTTGAAAAGCATAAGCTATTGCGGTATAATTGAATGTGATATGGATAGAAGAAACAAACTTAGAAAAGAGAGTGGATCTGTAAAAAAACGGTCAGCTCCAAGAAAATCTGGTTCGGTTAAAAAGCAGAATAACCTTAGTTTATATACAAATTTAGCGCATAGGCGAAAAGAGAAGAAGGATTTGAAAGCGCGTGAGCGAGCTGAGTATCTTGCGAGTTTGCCTAAAAATCCGGTAAAGAGATTTTTTTATAAACTTCATCCGAAACGAATGCTAAAATACTGGTTTAGTAAGCAGGGTTTATTTATGGCACTAAAAATTACGGCAGGTTTAATTATTCTTGCCGGAATAACAATTGCGGCAGCTTTTGCGTATGTTTCGAAAGATTTAAATCAAGTTAAACCAGAAGAGCTTGCGAAAAGAGTTCAAACGACGGTTTCGAAATATTATGATCGAAATGGTGAGTTGTTATGGGAAGATAAGGGTTCAGGTGATTATAAATTAGTTGTTGAAAATTCTGAGATTTCAGATTACATTAAGAAGGCAACGGTGGCAATTGAAGATCGTGACTTTTATAAACATAAAGGTGTCGATTTGACTGCGATTGTGCGTGCTTTTGTGAATAACTTTAAGGGTGGAGCGACCCAAGGTGGCTCAACTTTAACCCAGCAGTTAATTAAGCAAGTTTATTTTTCGAATGAATCCAGTGAACGCGGGCTTAGCGGAATTCCGCGAAAAATTAAAGAGATGATTCTTGCAGTTCAGGTTGAACAGATGTATAATAAAGATCAGATTCTTTCGCTTTACTTGAATGAGTCACCATATGGTGGTCGCCGAAATGGTGTTGAATCTGGTGCTAGAACATATTTTGGCAAAAGTGCAAAAGATTTGACTTTAGCTGAGGCTGCATTGTTAGCTTCTATCCCAAACAACCCAGCTGTTTATAATCCTTATAATATTGACTATAATAAGAGCTTGATCGAGCGACAGCATAAAGTTTTAAACGATATGGTTTCTTGTGGTTTTATTACCGAAAAAGAGGCTAAAGAAGCTAAAGACTTTGATATTCTTTCAACAATTAAACCCGAAAGAGATCAATATGCAAACATTAAAGCGCCGCATTTTGTTCAAGAAGTTAAGAAAAAACTTGAACAGAAATTGGGCGTTAAGGTTGTTGGTGCTGGTGGTTTAACAATTAAAACAACCGTCGACTTGAAGGCTCAGGGAATTGCAGAGGCCGCAGTTAGTGCTGGTGCGCAAACTCTTTATATTGGCGGTGCTGATAATATTGCTATGACATCTGTTGATGTTGCAACAGGCCAAGTGATTGCTCAAGTTGGCTCGATTAATTATAATAAGCCAGGATATGGTCAAACTAATGCGGCAACCTCACCACTTGATCCGGGTTCAAGCATTAAGCCAGTGGTTGATTATGCTGCACTATTCAATAAAAAAGACACGGTTTATACTCCTGGAACAATCTTGAAAGATGAAAATATCGATGCACAATATTGTAACGGAACTTACGGATCTTGTCAGCTTCGAAATGCCTCAAAACAGTTTTATGGAAGTGTTCCAATTCGGTTTAGTCTTGGAAACTCGCTGAATATTGCAGCAGTTAAAGCTCTAAGTATTGTTGGTGTTGAAGATGGTGTAAATGTTGCTCAGCAGCTCGGAGATAAATCTTATTGTAAAAATAATAATGCAGGTCTTTCGGCTGCTATTGGTGGTGGGTGTTCAGTTCATCAAGATGAACACACGAATGCTTATGCTTCAATTGCTCGTGGTGGAGTTTATAAAGAATTAACATACTTTACAGAGGTTAAGAATTCTTCAAACCAAAAGATTTTTGAATGGAAAGATGAATCTAAACAGATTATTGATGCTCAAGCTGCATATGAATTGACAGATATTTTGTCAGACGCTAATGCTCGAACTACAACATTTGGTGGTCAAAGTAGGAGTTATGGATTCTCAGTTCCTGGTGTCTGGACGGCTTCGAAAACTGGAACAACTGATAATGGAAAAGGTGCTGCAAAAGATTCTTGGATGATGAGTTATTCTCCTGTTGTAGCGGCTGGAGTTTGGAGTGGAAATCATGATGGTCGAGCTTTGCGCTCAGCTGACAACAGTTCGGTTCGTCGAGTAATTAATGAATATATGAGTGGTGTCCATAAGCAGGTTTATGCTGCGAATGGAAAATGGAAAGCTGGTGATAAAATTGAAAAACCTGCTGGAATTCGAAATTGTACAATTAACGGTCGAAATGATATTTGCCCATCCTGGTGGGATAATAGTAAAACTGGTTCAGTAACAAAAGAAATTGAGTTTGATAGTGTTTCTAAGAAAAAGGCAACTCAATGTACTCCTGAATCGACACGTGTTAAATTAACAGTTTTCGAAACAACAGACCCAGTTTCTAAAAAGAAAACAATTACCGCTCCTGATGGTTATAATGTCAATGAGGATGATGATATTCATAAATGTTCTGACTCTCAACCGTCTGTTTCTGGAGTTTCGTATTTGCGACATTCGAACTCAAACACATATCGAATAAATGTAAACATTTCAAAAGGAAGTTTTGATATTAATTCGGTTGTAATTAAGGTTGATGGATCTACAATTAGTACTGCTCTTCCTTCTGGAAATACAATTTCAACAGATTACACATTTAGCAAGGCTGGTCAGAATATAACAGTTGAGGTTGGCGATTCTGGTGGATATAAGGTTTCGAAAAGTTATACTGGTCCTTCTTCAATAAATTCAGAAAATTCATCTTCCGCTTCAAGTTAAAATAAAACTACCCAATCAAGGGTAGTTTTATTATCGGCGATTTTGCATTGCGTTAATGATTGCTTGGATGAAGTCACCAATTCCACCAGGGATATTTACGAAAAAGTTGAGAATCCAGATAAGAAGGAGAATTAAAACGGTTGCGCCAATAACGCTTCCAAATCCGAAAGAAATACCGCGAAAAAAGTTTACTTTATATATTGTCCAGCGGTTTGGGTAAATATCGTTAAAAACCTCTTCGAGAAGTGCAATTTGCGCTCCGCGTGTATTGTCATTGGAGATTTTTTTCTGAGCTTTTTTTAGAATTTTGTTCATTGATAAATATTTTAACATAAAATCTTTTAAAACGCAAGCTTTTTGATTTTAGAAGGAAAAAGTGATAAAATGGTTGTAAAAGGAGTTAAGAATGCGTGAAGAATTAGTAAAAGTTGAGGGTAAGATTTCGAAAAATGCTTTCGAAAATCTTAAAAAATGGCTCTTGAATGAAAAATATCAAAGTTTTCACGAAGAAATTTTGAGTTTGGTTAATAATGAAAATTGGCAAGAATTGGAAGATTCGTTTTTTAAAGTTTTGGAATTTGGTACTGCAGGCAGAAGGGGGAAGGTTGGCGTTGGCTCAAATAGAATTAATTTGATAACAATTTCGGAAAGTGCGCAAGCTTTGGCTGATTATTTGAAAGAGTTGATAATTAAGAATGGAAGTGTTGTGATTGGTTGGGATGTTCGAAATTCATCTTCTGAGCTTTCGAAAAGATGTGCTGAAATTTTAGCCGCAAATGATATTAAAGTATTTTATTTTGATTCTCCGCGATCAACTC
>USNP01000063.1 GCA_900556165.1 uncultured bacterium | reverse complement strand
GATGTTTTTCATATTATTAAAGTCAAAATTATCAAAAGTTGTGCGGAGTGAATTTTCGTCTAAAAGATGATTTTCGAAAGTTGGAGTGAAGTTTGTATTTTTGACAATTTCGCTCATTTCTTTAAAAATTGGAGTTCGAAGTTGGTTCACGCCAGGATTTATTAAACTATAACCTAAAATAAAGTTTGTTATTTTTGAAAGAAAATGACTGAACGCACCTAAATCGATCTCATCGTTTGAATCTCGATTTTGTAAAAACCAAACTGACACAATATTTTCCCACATTGTATTTGGGGAATAGCGCAAAATGAAGAGTTTTCGAAGAATTTCATCACCAAAACTTTCGTTCTGTGAATATATTTTCTTCCAAAAAATTGCCAAATCACTTAAATCGTCCATGGCTTTTTCATTTTTAAAATATGGAAAATCTTGTTTTTCGCCACGGAAGAAATTTCGAAGAGACTCTGTTGTGCTTCCGGTTGTGCCATTTTTTGCACGCAAGAAGTACATATATTTTGTGAAAAGTTCATCCATAGGTGTCCCTTGTGATGGATGGAAAATCTCATCAGTAACTGCTTCAAGTTTTTTCCAATCTTCAATAAAGTCGTTCTTTTGATTTTTGTCGGAATAGAGTTTGTAGAATTTCGACTTAAAGATATCTGCGTCAGCAAGAGGCAAGCCACGATCGTTTAATGTTGAGAAAATTCGAAGGGCAGAATCTTGTGTTTCAGCTTCGACAAATAATACTGCACAGTTTTTCAATAAACGAGTGACGATATATTGATTGTTTGCAGAATTATAATTGCGCATTTCTTGAATTTTATTTTCAAAAAATCGAAAATTCTCGGCATATTGGCTTTTATATTCTTTTGGTGCGTTACCATTTTTTAGTATCGATAGAAATTCATCTTTATCATCGTCACCGGCAACTTCTGAGGTGATTTTTAACTCATCTTTTAAAGGATTCTCAAATTCGTCATACTTCCAGATACATTTTTCTATATTTTGACGAATATTGATACCGTTGTTGTCTTGGCGGTTTTCAAAATCCTTATGAAAAGCTCGTAAAATGAGCATAAACGTTGTTAAACGTTGCTGACCGTCAATTATTTCGTGTTTTTCGTTCTCTTGAAAGGCTACGATCGAGCCAAGGAAATATTCGTCCTTTTTTGAATCAAATTTTTCATGATTGCCACCAGGAATAGTGAAATTAACTAAATCATCCCAAAGAGTTTGGCACTGATCTTGATTCCAGGCATATGGTCGCTGATAGTCTGGAATTAAAAAATCAGCTTTTGCGTCGGATAATAAATTTAAGATTGTTTTTTGATGAACATTAGGTTTTGACATAAAATCTCCTTTTTATAATTATATGATAGCATAAACTCTAAAAAAGGTAAAACAATGTAAATAATACAACATTAGCACTCTTGACTTGTGAGTGCTAAAAGCGTATAATCAAAATATAAGCGTGAAACGAATTGCGAGGCGCGCTTTATAGAATAGTTAATAACTTTCGAGAAACTTTCTGAAAAATCCGAATAGGCTAAGAAATTCGAAATTAACTAGGAAAGCTATCGAACGGATAAATTTAATAAAGAAAGAAGGAAAAAATGGGAAAAATTATTGGAATTGACCTTGGTACAACTAATAGCGCTTTTGCTTACATGGTTGCCGGAAAACCAGAAGTGATTACAAATGCGGAAGGAAATCGAACTACGCCATCAGTTGTGGCAATCAATAAAAAAGGTGATCGTTTGGTTGGTCAAGTTGCTCAACGTCAACGTGTGACAAATCCGAAAAATACAATTTATGGCGTAAAGCGTTTGATCGGTCGAAAATACTCTGATGATGAGATCCAAAAAGATCTTGGAATCATGCCTTATGAGATTGTGAAAAAAGGTAGTGGCGTTGCTGTAAAAATGGGTGACAAAGAATATACGCCAGAAGAAGTTTCAGCGATGATTCTTTCAAAAATTAAAGCTGATGCTGAAGCTTTCTTGGGTGAAAAAGTTACCGAAGCTGTGATTACCGTTCCAGCTTACTTTGATGACAGTCAACGTCAAGCGACGAAAGATGCCGGTAAAATTGCTGGTCTTGAAGTAAAACGAATTATCAACGAACCGACTGCAGCCGCACTTGCTTATGGCTTGGATGGTAAAAAAGACGAAAAAATTGCTGTTTTCGACCTTGGTGGTGGAACATTTGACGTTTCAATTCTTGATATTGCGGATGGAGTTTTCGAAGTTCTTTCAACAAACGGTGATACACACCTTGGTGGTGAAGATTTCGACAACCGAATTGTGAACCATTTCTTGGATGAATTCAAAAAAGAAGAAGGAATTGATCTTAAAAATGATTCCGCTGCAATGCAACGCTTAAAGGATGAAGCTGAAAAAGCTAAAAAAGAGCTTTCTTCAACAACATCTTACGAAGTGAACTTGCCATTCTTGACGGCTGATGAAGATGGTCCAAAACACTTTGAATATACCCTAACTCGAGCAAAACTCGAAGAATTGGTTGCTGATTTAATTAATCGACTAGCTGATCCTGTTGAAAAAGCTCTAAAAGATGCAGATCTAAAAGCTAGCGATATTGCTGAAGTTGTGATGGTTGGTGGTATGACCCGAATGCCAGCCGTAGTTGAAAAAGTTGAAAAAATCTTTGGTAAAAAACCAACTCAAGGTGTTAACCCTGATGAAGTTGTGGCTGTTGGTGCTGCAATTCAAGGTGGTGTTTTGGCCGGAGATGTTAAAGATGTGCTCCTTCTCGACGTTACACCTTTGACACTTGGAATTGAAACTGCTGGCGGTGTTCGAACTCCAATGATTGATCGAAACACAACTGTGCCAACTTCGAAATCGCAAGTTTTCTCAACATATGCTGACAACCAGCCGCAAGTTGAAATCCATGTTCTTCAAGGTGAGCGTGAAATGGCTGCCGACAATAAATCTCTTGGAATGTTTGTGCTTTCAGGAATTGCTCCAGCGCCACGCGGAATTCCACAAATTGAAGTTACTTTCAATATCGATGCGAACGGAATCCTAACAGTTACCGCTAAAGATAAGGGAACTGGTAAAGAGAACAATATTACAATTCAAAACTCAGGAAATATGAGTAAAGAAGATATTGAAAAAGCTCAAAAAGAGGCAGAACTTCACGCTGATGAAGATAAAAAGAAGCGCGAATTAATCGACGCTAAAAATCAACTCGAGAATGCTATTTATCAAGCTGAAAAAATGCCAAGCGAATTTAAAGATAAAATTTCGAAAGAAGATGAAGAAGCAATTTCGAAAGCGGTTGAAGAAGCTAAAAAACACCAAAATTCTGAGGATAAAGATGAGCTTGAGAAAGCTTCAAAAGATCTTCAGGATGCAATTATGCCAATTGGTGCTAAATTGTATCAGGCTGGTCAGGCTGAAGAATCTGCAGGTGAGAAAGCTAAAACTTCGCACAAAAAAGATGACGATGAGCCTGTTGAAGGTGAAGTTATTGATAAAAAATAATTCGAAAATCCACCTTTCGAAAAGTAAAAATGCTCAGGTTAAACTGGGCATTTTTTGCGCATTGATTTTTTTGATTTCATTTATTATAATTAAGTGATGCTCACCCAAGGCTTGCACTTTTAGAAAGAGGTATTTCTATGGTTAAAAAGATATTTAATACGGTTAAAAATGTATTTATT
>USNP01000062.1 GCA_900556165.1 uncultured bacterium | reverse complement strand
TATTATAACAAATAACTATAGTAATGTCAAATGATTTTTAAAAAAATTAAAGCTCTCGAAATTTTCGAAAGCTTTTTAACATTTAGCCTATTTTAGCGTTCGTGTGAACATTCACTACATCATCAACATCATCAAGCGCATCCATTAATTTTTCAATTTTAGCGCGAGTTTCGTCATCAGTGATTTCAACTTCCATATTTGGTACATATTGAAGCTCAGCTTCTTTCACAGTTAGACCTTTTTCAATTAGTTCTTTTCGAACTTTCATTAAATCTTTTTGATCAGTATAAACTACAATTTCGCCATCTTCTTCGACTGCATCTTCTGCGCCAGCATCAAGAATTTCAAGTAGAGCATCTTCACCCGTTGCTTCAACTAAAATAACACCTTTTCGAGAAAATTGGAACATCACACTCCCCGCATCAGCAATCCGGCCACCATTTTTAACAAGCGCAGTTTTAACCTCTGGGAAAGTTCGATTGCGGTTGTCAGTTGCGGTTTCAATAATTAAACCAATTCCGTTCGGCCCATAACCTTCGTAAGTAATTTCTTCAAGTGCTGCTGAATTTTTATCTGCCGCACGTGCAATCGCTCGCTCAATATTAGCATTTGGCATATTCACCGCACGAGCTTTTTCAATCGCAAGCGCTAAACCTGGATTCATATCTGGATCAGCGCCGCCACGAGCTGCAATCGCGATCTGGTTTCCGATTCGTGTAAAAATCGCACCGCGTTTTGCGTCGTTTACACCTTTCTGTCGTTTAATTTTTGACCATTTATTATGACCAGCCATATTTCTCCTTAATTTTTTTCTATAAATCTCTATTAATTTTACCATTTTTTGCTCAAGAATTCAAATTTCAAAAAATAAAACGCCCATTTTAACTTTTGGACGTTTAAGTTTTATTTAATTTTATGAGCTGCCACACGAATAATCTCGCTCCAGCTTAAAAACGGTTGTGGAATTTCGGCTAAATCGTGTGCCGTCATTTCATTTCGAATTGCCAAAGAAATCTGCGAAATCAAGTTTATTGCATCTGGCGATACAATACTTCCGCCAATAATCTTTCCCTTCCTATCACAAATAATTTTGGCAAATCCACTACTGAAATTCTCAACATTGCTTTTCGCAATCAGATTTAATGGGGCTATAGCAGTTGTATACTTCAAATCACGCTTCAAGCAATCATCCTCACTCATTCCAACGCTTGCAATTTCCGGCCAAGTTGAAATTGTTTGAGGGATATTCAAAAACTTAACATTAACTTTCGAACGCGGGTGTAATATATTATGCGCAACAGTTCTACTCGCCAAAAGAATTTCTGCCGTTTGCGAATTCGGATTAACCACACCGCCAACTGCAAAAATATGCTTCATTGAAGTTTGCGCGAATTCATTAACTATAACCCCTTCATTAGAGTATTCAACATGCGCATTTTCAAGACCAATATCTATATTTGGAGTTCTTTCACCAACAACCAAAATTTCGTCAACCCGAACAAATTTCTCAACTCCACCCCGCTGAAAAATCACACGCTTCATCAATCCGTCTTTCTGAACAGCTACCACGCGAGTTTGCGGCAAAACATAAACTTGATTTTCTTCAACCAAAATATTTTCTAAGGTAATTCCAACTTCTTCGTCCTCTTTTGGTAAAAGGCGTGCCGATACTTCACTAATATAAACTTTCGTACCAAAAATAGCCAGAATTTGCGCAATTTCAACAGCTTCTGCACCACCACCAACAATAAAAATGCTTTTTGGCGGACGAACAATATCAAAAATCGTTTTAGGTGTATAATATCTTACATTTTCAAGATTTTTGATATCCGGCAAAGCAATTTTTGAACCAGTTGCAATTAAAAAGTTTTTTGCGGAATAATGTTTTTGGTTGATTGAAATTTCATTCGGTGTCAAAAACCTCGCCTCACCTCGAAAAGTTTTAATTCCTAAACCTTCGAAAAATTTCTGATTATCGTAAGCCCCTGTTCGTTCCGTTGCGATTTTCTTCCAGTTTGAAATCATTGGGAAATTGTAAGTCAAATTCGCTGAACGCAAACCCATCTTTTCAACCCTTTTAGCTTCGAAAAAAGCTTTTTCAACTTTTGAAATTGCCGCTCGAGGAATATCTGTATAGTTTGGAGATTCACCACCAAAAAGATCATTTTCTACAATAGCGACTTTTAGCCCAGCTTTAACTGCAATATTCGCAGCCGCAGAACCGCCAGCGCCACTTCCAAGAACAATTAAATCAAAATCAAATTTTCTCTTAGCCATCTCTACTCCTTAAATTATGCTCTTGAAATTTTTATATACATACGCCGCTTCTGGGTGAATTTTCTGCAAAATATCAGCTGTTTGCCTTCGAATATCACCACTCGTAATCTCCGGTTTATTCCTCTGCCAAACTGCAAATTCAAGAAGCGTTTTTTGAACAAATTCATTACTTTGCCCTTCCGGCGACTTTACAATTAAAAAAGTTTTATTCAAGCTCTTTTGTAACTTTTTGTAGTTGAATTTCTCAACTTCGCCTCCAGATTTCATAACCATTCTCATAATGAAACTCCCAAAAATTCTGGCGTAAAAATCACAACACTCACAACAAATGCCAAAACTAACATTCCAAGCCCAGCCGAAAACTGCATGAAACGCTTATTTTTATTTCGCCAAACTTGTATTTCTGAAATTGGATGTCCGCCAGAAATCATACACGCAATACTAAAAACTGGTAAATTTGAAATCATAACATAGATAATTAAGATCGCAAACTGAAAAGCTGGCGAAAATTTAGTCGTCAATAACGATACAATAACCAATGGCGCAAAATAAAATAAAATCTCGCTAAAAACGCCCACCATGCCAAGCGAAAATGCCTCAGCTGAATGGTCGGTTTTGCTCGCTCGCAAACTTAAATATTTAGCCATTGGTCGCGGAATCCAAAGCTCTGTACCGTTTTGAAGTTTTTTTCCTCTTCGATAATAAAATCCCCAAGTTGAAATTCCAGCAGAAACCAAAATTCCAATTAAAACAGCCCAAGTAATTTTCGAAAAAGCTATATTATAAAATATTTCTCCTAAATAAGCAAAAGTACAAAACATCAAAACTGTTGCAAATATTGAGCCAAAAACTAACGACATCGACAATTTAGTTAGTTGAAAATTCGTTTTTTTTCGACTCAATGCATGCCCACCTAAAAGAGTTAAAATACTGATACTTAAATGAAAACTAGCGTGCACCATTGACGCTAAAATTACAATTACTAAAATCATCCAAATATCCATAACCTTTATCTTAAATTATATTATAAGCACGAGCGAAAATCAAGAAAAATGTTTAAGTTTTTTCAAAAAACTATTGACTTTTATGTTTTTTTGTGTTATTATAAATAACGTAATATCAATTTAAAAAACAAAAAGGAAAAATAAATGGCACAACATGAGCGAATGGCATCCTGGGATCGCCACCGAACAAAAAAAGAACTTCGAAATTTCATTGATGCAAGAATTTCTCAATTTGATGATTTTGACGAATTAGTTTAAAAATAAGCTCGCAAAAAATGCGGGCTTTTCTCTTGAATTTTCTTTTTTATTATGATAAAATATAAACATTGTGGTAGCGTAGCTCAGTTGGTTAGAGCGTAGGACTCATAAGCCTAAGGTCGCAGGTTCAATCCCCGCTTTAAATT
>USNP01000061.1 GCA_900556165.1 uncultured bacterium | reverse complement strand
AAAGATTTAGGTGTAAAAAGAGTAAAACTAAGGTATATAACCTAAAAGAATCAATATTTATATTCGACGAATAATAGAAAAAGACGTCTCATTTTTTGAGCAGTCTTTTAATCAACTTGATAAGATGTGTGATGTGAACTCAGATTGCTTTTAGACTGCTGAGCGTCAGACTACCTAAAGGGTTATTTTTTAAAAGTAATTGTATAATTTTCGGAAATAATTTTCGAAAAACCGCAGCCATTCGCATATTTTTCAATTTCTTTAAATTGTGACGGGTCGGCTTCAAGAATGATTTTTTCAAGTTTGGGCAAATCTTGTGCCTGATAAATCAGTTTAAAAATTAGTTCCAAACCATTTTTTTGAGCATAAAGAGCAATTTGTGGCTCATGATGTAGCTCGTTATTCTTTTCAAAATCAACCCAATCACGATTAACGTAAGGTAAGTTTGCAGTAATAATTGTAATTTTTGAAAGTGTTTCTGCCGGAATCTGCTCCAAAAGGTTACTTTCGAAAAGTTCAATATTTTGACTCAATATTTTTTGAGCATTTAGATTTGCAATAGCAAGTGCTTGAACTGAAATGTCGCTGGCAAAAACCTCTATCTCATCGCCAAGCTCAGCTTTTAGAGTGATTGGAATGATTCCAGATCCGGTGCCAATATCTAAAATTTTGTCACTATTTTTTGCATATTTTTTTGTGATTTCAATTAAGATTTCAGTTTCTGGGCGGGGAACCAGAACATTTTCATTCACGAAAAAAGTTCGCCCAAAAAAGTCTTTTTCGCGAAAAATATACGCCAAAGGAATCCGCCTTACTCGTTTATTTAAAAAATTATTTGCATGAAAAACAACTGTTTTTGAAAGTTTTTTTTGTGGATTTGCGTGTAATTTTGTTCGTTCTACCTTTAAAACGCGCGCTAAAATTAATTCAGAATCAAGCTTAGCGCTTTCAATTTCAGCAGTTCTTAATTTTTCGACTGATTTTTTCAGCCAAGATTCAACAGTTTCTCTCATGGTGTTAGTTATTCTCTGAAGCGTTTGCAGCCAAAAACTCCAATTCGGCAGCTTGAAGGTGATCAACGATATCCGAAATTTGACCATTCATTACGGATGGAATATTGCTTCGTGAAAAACCAATTCGGTGGTCAGTGATTCGATCTTGCGGGAAGTTGTAAGTTCGAATTTTTTCAGAACGATCACCGGATCCAATTAAGCTTCGTCGCTCAGCGGTTAATTTTGCATTTTCCTCATCAATTTTAGCTTGAAGCAATCGGGCGCGCAAAATACCCATCGCTTTTTCCTTGTTCTTAATTTGCGACTTTTCATCTTGGTTTGTGACAACCATTCCGGTTGGAATGTGGGTGATTCGCACAGCAGAATCGGTCGTATTCACACTCTGTCCGCCATGTCCACCCGAACGATAAACATCAATACGCAAATCATTCGGATTAATTTCGATATCAGCTTCTTCGGCTTCAGGCAAAACGGCCACAGTTACGGTTGAAGTGTGAATTCGACCCTGAGATTCTGTTGCTGGGATTCGTTGAACGCGATGAACACCGCTTTCGAATTTTAATTTAGAATAAGGAGCGTCACCTTTTGCGCCGAAAACAACTTCTTTATACCCGCCGGCATCGTTAGCAGATTCACTCAAAAGCTCAGTTTTCAAGCCGTTTTGTTCACAATAACGCAAATACATGCGATAAAGTTCACTCGCAAAAAGGGAAGCTTCATCACCACCAGCTCCAGCACGAATTTCAACAATCACATTTTTTTCATCATTTGGATCTTTTGGTAGAAGCATTTCGAAAAGCTCTTGCTCAAGTGCGGCAAGTTTTTCTTCGTTTTCGGTAATTTCCATTTTGGCGAGTTCGGCAAGTTCACCTGTTTCAAGGTTGGCAAGCTCACGCGCTTCCTCAAGGTTTTTTTCAAGATTTTCGCGCATTTCACCACGCTCGATAATTTTTTCGAGTTCAGTGAAACGTTTATTTTTAGCTGAAAAATCTGGCGAAGAATAGGCATTTGGCTCACTTAAGAAAGCCTGAATTTCTTCTCGTTCAGTTTTAAGTTTATCAAGATTTAAATCAATTTTTGGCATATAAATATTATACCAAAAAATCGCTTAAATTTAAAGTGTTGAAAAAAGAATACGATTATGATAATATTTTGATATGAAAATAACCTCTTGGCGTGAATTTATCGAGAACGAAGCTGAAAAGCCATATTTTAAAAAGCTGTGGCAAAAAGTTGAACACGAACGCATTTCAAAAGAGATTTTTCCAGCAAGGAAAGAGATTTTTTCTTGTTTTGAAAAATGTCCGCTTGAAAAAACTAAGGTTGTAATTATTGGTCAAGATCCTTATCATGGCGTGGGTCAGGCGCATGGGATGAGTTTTTCGGTTAAAAAAGGCATTAGAATTCCGCCAAGTTTGCAAAATATCTATAAAGAACTTCAAAGCGATTTGGGTATTGAGCCGGCCGATAACGGTTTTTTGGAATCTTGGGCGGAGCAGGGTGTTTTACTATTAAACACTTCTTTTAGTGTTGAAAAAGGTAAACCTGCGAGCCATGCGAATTTTGGCTGGATGGAGTTTTCAGAGCATGTTTTAGATTTTTTGAATGATTTCGAAAGGCCATTGGTTTTTATTTTGTGGGGAGCTCATGCGCAAAAAGTTGGTGCTCGAATAACAAATCCAAAACATCTTAAAATTGAAAGCGCACACCCGTCGCCATTTTCGGCACATAAGGGATTTTTTGGCTCAAAACCGTTTTCGAAAGCTAATCTTTTTTTGAAGAGAAATCACGAAGATTTGATTGATTGGAGAATTAATTAAAACCACCCCATACAGGAGTGGTTTTTTAATATTTGAACTAATTTCGTTCAGCTTTTTTAGCGGCTTCAGCAGCTTGTTTTTTAGCTTTATTTGCCAAAGCTTCTTTACGAGCAGCAGCCATTTCTTGGGCTCGTTTGAAGCGATCAACACGACCTTCGGTGTCGATGATTTTTTCTTCACCAGTAAAGAATGGGTGAGAAGCACTTGAGATGTGCATTTTTACAAGTGGGTATTCGTTTCCGTCTTCCCATTTGATTGTTTCTTTTGAATCTGCTGTTGAGCGAGTCAAGAAAGCAAATCCAGCCACCTCGTCGCTAAATACGACAGGGCGATATTCGGTTGGATGTAAATTCTTTTTCATAACTTTTACATTTTAGCAGATTATTTCGAAAAAAGCAAATTTAATTTTCTTAAAAAGATATTTATGAAACATTATGCTCGTGCTTGCAAATAATTTTGAAATAGTGTATTTTGGTGCCATAAATAGTTAATTTAAGGAGTTACAAATGAAAAAACTAACCATTCTAATGGTTGTGGGAATTCTTACTTTCTCTGGTTTTGTGAGTTTATTGACTGGCAAAAATGTATCCGCCGTTAAATCTGGCGACATGCAAAGTTTGGAAGAAGAAATCGCAAGTAATAAAGCTAAACTTGAAAACCAAATAGCTTTTCTTAAGAATTTAGAAATTAAGGCAGATAAATATATTAAAAATAAAAGTTCAATTTCGCCATCAAATCAGGCTAAAAGATATTTAGAAAAATTGAATAAAGACGATTTTTATGTTCTTGAATATCGAGAAGCTGTTATGAAAGAGATTGAGCATATTAACGAATTGGCTGAGAAAAAATATCAAGGCGTTTATGAGCAACTTCCGGAATTAAAAGAATTGCAAGA
>USNP01000060.1 GCA_900556165.1 uncultured bacterium | reverse complement strand
CGTCTTTGGGTGATAGCAAAACTAAGCCCTTAGCCTCAAGTGACGAATATGATAAAGAAAATGGTCTAAACGTATCTGTAATCTCCATTGAAAATAACCCCCTCAACAATTATATAGGTTTTAGAGAGGATAATGATTCAAATAAAAACGATAGCTCTTCATCATTAAGTCTAAATACATCCTTTATAAAAACATTCAAAAATCGCTCCCATATCATAAAATTAAAAAAAAAAGAATGGAGAATAATGGCAGTCGTAATTAATTTTGGGTGCAACAATATAGAAATCCTAAAGAATGGGAAGACGGCGGTCTTAAAAGATAAAAAACCTGGAGCAGCTGCAGTTGTGCATTTTTTGGAATCTGGTGGGGCTTATTGTCAGGAAGCTTAAAACTTTTCGAAAGTCCAAAATCTTGGGCTTTTGTTTTTATTTGAGTTTTATGATATAATTATAAGCAGTATGACGAAGAAAAAACTTTATATAACAACTGCAATTCCTTATGCAAATGGAGCGCCTCATATCGGAAATGCTCTCGATTATTTGATTGCTGATATCTGGGCACGATATCAACGACAGCAGGGAAATGAAGTGCGTTTTCAGGTTGGAACAGATGAGCACGGTAATAAAATCGCTGAAAAAGCAGCTGAAAACAGCCTAACTCCACAAGAATATGTTGACGGAACCGTCCAGAATTTCAAAAATTTGATGGACAAAATGAAAACAACTTATACTGATTTTATTCGAACAACAGATTCACACCACGTAGGAGCATCGCAATATATTTGGATGAAACTTCAACCTTACATCTATAAAAATTCTTACGAAGGCTGGTATTGTACGGGTTGCGAAAGTTTTTACACAGAAAAAGAAGTCACAGAATTTCACGGCGTTTGCCCAAATCATCAAAAACCTTTCGAAAGACTTTCGGAAGAGAATTATTATTTGCGAATTTCGGAATTTACACCAAAAATCATTGAAGCTATCGAATCCGGCAAGATGAAAATTGTGCCAGAATATCGCAAAAAAGAATTTTTAAATTTCTTGAAAGGCGGACTTGAAGATGTCTCGATTTCACGACCAAAGAAAAATCTAACCTGGGGCGTTCCTGTTCCTGGTGATCCTGAGCAGGTGATGTATGTTTGGATTGATGCGTTGGCGAATTATCTAAGCGTGATTGGTTATCCTGATATTTCTGGCTGGGAAGAATTTTGGCCAGCGAATGTCCAGGTTATTGGAAAAGATATTTTGCGTTTTCATGCGGGAATTTGGCCAGCAATGTTGCTTGGGCTTGAACTTCCTTTGCCAAAAACTTTGCTTGTTCATGGACATATTTCGAGCGGTGGTGTAAAAATGAGCAAATCGATTGGAAATGTGGTTGATCCAAACGAAATTATAGATAATTATGGTCTTGACGCTTTTCGATATTATTTCTCGCGCCACATTCCAACACAAGACGATGGCGATTTTACTTGGGAAAAATTCGAAAACGCCTATAATAACGAGCTCGGAAATGACCTCGGAAATCTCGCTTCACGCGTAGCAAATATGGTTAAACGCTATCAAGCTGGCGTTGTAGGTGAAATCCCTCGAGATGAACACGACCGCCACACTTACAATACTTTTATGAATTCGCTCGAATTCAATAAAGCGATTGATGAAGCCTGGGGTTTAGTTCGCGCACACAATCAATATATTGAAGGTGTAAAACCTTGGGAAATTGCTAAAAAAGCCAAAGAAGATAAAGATGAAGAAAACCACTTGGCGGAAGTTTTGACGCATTCTGTTTCAGGATTACTCCAAATTGGCGAAATGCTCGCGCCATTTATGCCCGAAACGGCTGAAAAAATCCAAATTATCTTTGGTAGTGGTGTAATTCGCGATGAAGAAATCGGCTTACTTTTCCCAAAGATTTATCTGAAAACGACCGATCCACGCGCAGCAAAAATCGCAGCCGCGCAAAATAATCAAGCTAAAAAATAACTAGAAACCTCGGCTTTATGCTGAGGTTTCAAATTTCGAAAGGATAAAATGAAAATTATCGATTCACATTGTCATATTCACGACCAAAATTTCCCAATTCCTTGCGCAGAAGTTTTTGAAAATATGAAAACTACTGGGATTTTGAAGGCTATTTGCATTGGAGAAAATCTTGAAAATTCCAAAATCGCCGCCAAATTTGCTGCTGAAAATTCGGGCGAAATTGAACTTTTTTCTGCGATCGGCGTTCATCCTCACGAAGCAGGAAAATATAATCCAAAAGAGTTAATTCTGGAACTTGAACAACTTTCAAAAAGCCCAAAAGTTGTGGCAATTGGCGAAATTGGCCTTGATTATTTTTATGAAAATTCCGATCGTGAAGCACAAAAAATAATTTTGAGAGCTCAGCTTGAGCTTGCACAAAAATTAAATTTACCGGTCAGTTTTCACGTTCGAAATGCGTTCGAAGATTTTTGGCCAATTTTTGATGAAGTTTCCAGAAGCGGCAAAATTCGCGGTGTTTTACATTCTTTCACGGATTCAAAAGAAAATCTCAAACAAGCTTTACGCCGAGATTTATTCATTGGTGTAAATGGAATTTCAACTTTTGTCAAAAAACCCGAAGAGCTGGAAATGTTTGATCAAATTCCGCTTTCGAAAATCCTGATTGAAACTGACGCGCCATTTTTAGCACCGAAAGGTGAGCGAGGAAAACCGAACCAGCCAGCTTTTTCAAAATTGATCGTTGAAGATTTGGCTAAAAAACGCGGAATTTCAACCGAAGAAGCCGCAAAAATCACGAGTAAAAATTCAGAGAAATTGTTTAATATTTAAGTTTTACTATATTGACAAAAAGCTTTAAATATGATACAATTTTAACATATTTG
The DNA here is from genome assembly GCA_900556165.1 of uncultured bacterium. Classification (GTDB taxonomy): domain Bacteria; phylum Patescibacteriota; class Saccharimonadia; order Saccharimonadales; family Saccharimonadaceae; genus Nanogingivalis. The sequence continues at coordinate 976 of USNP01000060.1, read as the reverse complement.
AGGTGTAAAAATGAATAGTTCAGACAAAAGTTTATACCAAATTCCTTATTATCCAGAAGCTCAGCCCGAGCCAGCTTTCGAAAAAACCACGATTAAAATTGCTTATGATGCGCCAAAACATATGCCACTTAACCAAAAACAACAGATTAAAAAACCAAATTTTCGAAATATTCATCAAAATCAACCAAGCAGTCAAATTGATATTTTTGGCGAAATGTTTGCAAAAAGTGCACAGATTTTACATTTTCGAACTTTGGCGGAAGAAGAAATTAGGCTCTCACACTTAAAATATACCAGAAAATCTTTTTTGAAAAACTCAAAAAAACACGAAAGTAATCAACTTTATTATAAATATCTTTTTGCGGGCTTCAGGAAAAACCCGCAAGATATTTCGCGTGCACTGATTGATCTTGAAAGTAAGGTTGGAATGAAGATTTTTGGCCCAGTTTCGAATGGGATTCGGCGAGAATTTTTTGTGCTTGATCATAATTCGTGGATTTATCACGAGGAATGGATTGACGGTAGGCGAAAAGTTCACCAAAATACAATTCGCTACGAACTTCGAAAAGATCAGGTGATTAAAATCGAAGCTGGCCCGCATTATTTCGACCTTAAAGGCGCAGAACTTAGAAATTTCCACCACGCGGTTCAAACTTATTATCAGAATGTTTCGCGATTGGTTTATGGCCGACAGGTTTGAACTTTTTAAAAAAGTGTGCTATAATTGAACAGAATTGTTTTATTTTTTAACGAAAGGAAAGAGATGGCTAAACACAAAAGTTGGCACGGCGCAGATCGCAAACGAGCTTTGCGCGCAAAACTAAAAATTGAAAAACGCCGCGAAGCAAAACGCCGCGAACGAATCGCCGCTGCTTTGGCCGCAAAATAATTTTCAAAAATCGCTCTCATGTGGGGGCGATTTGATTTTTTTAGAAAATTATGCTATAATTATAAAATCTATCGAATTTTCGAAATA
>USNP01000059.1 GCA_900556165.1 uncultured bacterium | reverse complement strand
TAAAATATAAAAAATATTATTAAAGCTCGTTTATGAATTGGCTTGAAAATAACGGCTAATTTAGTTGTTTTAATTTCCCACTGTATTGTAGTGGATTTTTTTGACTGAATGAAAACTTTTCGAAAATATTACACCTTTATTTTACAGATGAGTATTCAAAAAGATATTTTTAAAGAATATAATTTTAAACTATAGGTAGGTGTATATGGTTAAAGTTATTTGATTAAATAAAAAGAAAATCGCCAATCTTTCAAAAAGCGATTTATAATAATTTCTTTTGGTGATCTTACCGGGAATCGAACCCGGATTGCCAGGATGAAAACCTGGTGTCCTAACCGTTAGACGATAAGACCATTGAGCTGAGCTTTGGGGTGATAAAGCAACAACTCTTTATTATTATATCAAACTTTAAAAAATAAATCAACCCCTTTTTTAATAAAAATAAAAGTGTTATAATGTAAGAGTATGGAAAAAAATATTTACAAACGAACAAAGATTTTGGCTACGATCGGCCCAGCAAGCGACAGCCCTGAAATGATCGAAAAACTTATTAATGCAGGAATTAACGGAGCTCGATTAAATTTTTCACATGGTTCATATGATGAGCATGCTGCAAAAATTAAAGCGGTTCGAGAAATTAGTGAAAAGCTTGGCCGCGAAATTGCAATTCTACAAGACTTACAAGGTCCAAAAATTCGTCTTGGTGACATCGTTGATAATCGATTTGATGTTGTTGAAGGTGATGAATTAGTTCTTGATTATGCGATTGAACAACACGATGGTTCAGCAAATCTTCCAGTTCAATACAATTTAGCAGAAAAAGTTAAAGTTGGTGAGCCTGTTTATATTTTTGACGGAAAGGTTCGAACAGAGGTTATTGAAATTCCTTCAAACACAGCGATTAAATTACGCGTTTTGAATAAGGGAACTTTGATGAGCCGAAAAGGTTTAAACCTACCAGATACAGATTTTGGTGGCGATGTTATTACTGAAAAAGATATGCGTGACCTTGAATTTGGCGCAACCCAAGATATTGACTATGTTGCGATGAGTTTTGTTCAGACTGCTGAAGATATCGAAAATGTTCGACAACTTCTTGTAAGTCATAATAGCGAAGCGCAAGTTATTGCAAAAATCGAAACTAAAAAAGCTGTCTCTGATGAAGAACTTGAAAAAATCGTTCTTGCTGCCGATGGCGTGATGATTGCTCGCGGTGATATGGCTTACGAAGTCGCGCCAGAAGTTGTGCCAATTATTCAGCGAAAAGCTGTAGCTCTTTGTCGAAAACATGGTAAAATTTCTATTGTTGCAACTCAAACAATGGGTTCAATGGTTGATAACCCACAACCTTCACGCGCAGAAGTCTCAGACGTTGCCAATGCGGTGATTCAGGGTGCGGATGTTGTAATGCTTTCAGATGAATCTGCAACTGGTAAATATCCAGAAGAAACTGTAAAAGCAATGCGCGATGTAATTATGTACACACAAGAGCATGCTGCGGTTTCTCCTATTGATGATATTGTTGAACGTGGAAACGATGAAGCGCTGAATGCAATTTCACTTGCTGCAGTTGAACTTGCTGAACAAATTAATGCTGACGCATTGATTGTTGAAACAAAATCTGGTCAAACTGCTGCAACTGCGGCTGCAAATCGTCCAGCTCTTCCAATTTATGCTGTGACAAGTTCACGTCGCGTTGCTCAACAACTTGGCTTGAATTATGCAACTCGAAGTTTTGTACGCCCAGATGGTGAATTTGCTGGTCTTGAACTTGCGAAAGAATTGAAAGCTAACCAAACTTTTGGTGCTAAAGAAAAGGTAACAGTTGTTATTGTTTCTGGTCGCCAACCTGGATTGGTTGGTGGAACAGATACTATTCGTGTTCGAACAATTTAAACTTAAATATAAAAATAAGCATTCAATCGAGTGCTTATTTTTATGTGCAAAAAATAAATTAGCCAATCTTTCGAAAGGCTAATTTTGCTTATTTTATAATTATCGTTCCGAGGTTTTTCGAAATTGCATCTTGGGCGTTTTCAAGGCTTGTGATAATTGCTTTTTTGCCGGTTTGTGCAAATTTGAGCGAAGCTTGAACTTTTGGAAGCATTGAGCCTGCGCCAAATTGTTCATCATTGATATATTTCTGGGCTTCTTTAACTGAAATTACACCAAGCGCCTGTTGATTTTCTTTACCGAAATTAATCATCGCATTGTCAACACCAGTTAAAATTAGAAGTATGTCGGCGTTGATTTTTTCAGCTAACAATTCCGCTGCGAAATCTTTATCAATAACTGCGTCGATTCCTTCGAAAGAATTTTCGCCAGATTTTACAACAGGAATTCCACCACCGCCAGCCGCAACAACAATTGCTCCAGTTTTCATTAAATTAATAATTGCTTCGGCCTCGAGAATATGAATTGGTTTTGGCGAAGGAACAACTCGGCGCCAACCACGCCCAGAATCTTCTTTAACTGTGTAGCCTTTTTCTTCGGCAACTTTTTGTGCTTCATCTTCTGAATAAAATGGACCAATTGGTTTTGTTGGATTCTGAAAAGCTGGATCTTCTTTTGAAACTTCAACTTGTGTAATTATAGTTGTAGCATTTTTCGAAATTTTGTTTTTCGAAAGCTCTTCTTGTAGTGCTTTTTGAATCCAGTATCCAATCATTCCTTGAGTCATTCCAACGCTTACGTGAAGTGGCATTGCGGGTGTTGAAGGGGAGTTTCCAGCTTCTTCGTGAAGAACGAGATTTCCGACTTGCGGGCCATTTCCATGGACAATCACAAGCTCATGACCGTCTTTGATAAGTGGGATTAATTTTTGAACAGTTTCTTTTGCAACTTCTTCTTGAATTTGAGCAGTTAGTTCACCATTTTTTTGTAATGCGTTTCCACCGAGGGCGACAACAATTTTTGACATCTATTTTCCTTTTTGTTTTTATTTTATTAACTAATTATGTTTAAATTATAGCATAAGTTTTATTAAATGTCAATGGTTTAATTTTTGAGAATAAAAAAACAGCTCACGAAAGCTGATTTTAAATAATTTCTGTGGTCGGGGTGAAAGGACTCGAACCTTCGACCTCACGGTCCCAAACCGCGCGCGCTAGCCAACTGCGCTACACCCCGAGATTTTCTCGAAATATATAACTATTATAGCTGATATTTTTTGAAAAATCAAGCCTAAAATGCTATTTTGAATATTTTTTTCGCCATTCATTTATTTTTGCGTGATGACCGCTGAGGAGAACTTCAGGAACTTTCATTCCGCGAAAATCTGCTGGGCGAGTGAATTGTGGAAATTCAAGATTATCGCCGTTGGAATAGCTCTCGATTTCGGCTGATTTTTCTCCACCAAGAACACCCGGAATTAGCCGCACAATACTATCGATAATGGTCATTGCTGGGATCTCACCACCAGTCAGAATGAATTTTCCAACACTAATTTTTTCATCAACAATTTCGAAAATCCGTGAATCAAAACCCTCATATCTTCCGCAAAGAATGATTAGATCTTCGCAAGAATCCGCCTTTTTTTGCGCCATTTCTTGGTTCCAAATATTTTCACTTGGTGTCATTGCTATGACTTTTGCATTTGGTGAGCTTTTTTTTGCAAATTCAACGGCTTCGAAAAGAGGTTCGGGTTTTAATAACATTCCATCGCCACCACCATAAGGAATATCGTCGACCTGCCGTCGTAGGCCAATTCCAAAATCTCGCAAGTTGATAATTTCAAAAGAAACTACACCTTGATTTTGAGCTTTCCACATCATCGCATTTTCGAAAAACGGTTGAATTATTTCTGGAAAAAGAGTTATAACTTGAATTTTCATATTAATAA
>USNP01000058.1 GCA_900556165.1 uncultured bacterium | reverse complement strand
AACTGTTCCTTTTATAACAGCTTCGATAATTTGGCCTTTAATTTCAGCCAATTTTGCCTTTGTTGTGGCATTGTCAGAATAGATATTATGTGCATCTACTACCATAAGATCCCTTTCTTTTCTTATTTCTATGAAATTTTGCTATATGGGCAACGCCTCAATTGAAATAACAAAAGAAAAAAACTACTGCAAGGTAGCCCTTACAGTAGTATAAATTAGCAATTTCTGGTGCGGGTTAGGAGACTCTAACTCCTGGCCTCTTCCATGGCAAGGAAGCGCTCTAACAACTGAGCTAAACCCGCGTATGTTATTATTCTATCAAAAAACAATAACCGAGTCAAGAGTTTTCTTAATTTTTCTTCAAAAATTCAATAATCCAGTTTTTATATTTTGAAAGTTTTTCTTTATAGACAAATTCGTTCTGATGATGTGCTTCACTCCATTCACCCGGTCCAAAAACAACAAATTGAGCATTTTTCAAACCATTTACAAACTCACCCTGATCTGTAGCCCCAGGACTAACTACGACTGCATTCTTCGAAAGATTTGAAATATTCAAAATATCTTCAACAATTTTTGAACTTTCAGATACGAAACTCGAAGGCACTGGATCACTGTGATACCCCCAAGAAAAATTATACTCACTCGCTAAATTATCAAATTCTTTTTCGAAATTAAGATCAAGCTCGGGCGTTGTTCGAACATCCAAGATTAATTCAGCAGATGACGCCGTTTTATTCGGACTCTTATCATCACCAGATTTCAAAGCAGTTGGAACTAAACTTGGACGTCCTAAAAAATTGTTCGAATATTTCAACCCCCAGTCATTAAAAATTCTGTCGATATTATTCACAAAATTAAAACTTCTCGAAAGAGCCGACTTTGCAAAATTACCCTGCTGTGAAGCATGACCGCTTTCGCCAGCAAATTTCAAACGCACGAAACGATTTCCGCGATGACCAATCTCAATATTTTCACAATTTGTTGGTTCCGCAATAATTCCTAATACTTCTTCATATTCAAAATCAACACGAGAATTTAGCCATTTTACAAAATTTCGACTACCACGCCCATCAACTTCCTCATTCGAAACCGCCACAATCCAAAGATCAAAATCACTTTCAAAATTGTCGCCTCGCACAAATTCTAACCCAGCAATAATTTGCGCACCAATTCCGCCTTTCATATCGCTCGCTCCCAAACCGATAATTTTATCTTTAGTTTCAATAGCTCGCCAAGGTGAGTCTTTCCAGCTCTTTAAATCCCCAGCCGAAACCGTGTCGATATGACCCGTCAAAATTACTGCACGCCTAGTTTTAGAAACACTTTTCAATTTTCGAACACGAAATAGCCCTGCAGTAAAATCCTCGTTTTGCCAAACTTCTGCCGAATTCTCACGCAAAAAATCCGCCAAAAATTTCAAAATCTCCAACTCATTCCCTGAAACGCTTTCGATCTCAATTAATCTTTTAGTCAATTCAATTTCGTTCATTACACCTCTATAAAATCTCAATTTTTTTATCACTCAATTTAGCTTCAATCGTTTCAACTTTCTTAATTTTACAAACTTCACCTTCAACCTGAATTGTAATGTTTTGCGGTTTTTGAAAAATAATTTTTGCCGATTTTGCACGTTTTAACGGAATTTTACCAAAAGCGCCTTTAATCAAAAATGGTGAATTTCGAAAAAGTCTCGCCGAATCCAGAACACCAAAACCAAAATTTTCGCTATCTTTCTTATTGATTGAACTTCGCATAATTCGCGCCATTCGCGGCCCATTCATAAAAACTACATCTGTAATCCTATTAGGTTTTTTTGAAAATTCTTTTTTATCTGTGCTAATTTCAGAAATCTTCAAAATATGTTTTCGACAATTTTTAAAATAAAATCTTGTTGCTGCTAAAAGTGAAAAGATTAAACGAATATTTCGATTATGCACCTTTTTCAAAACTTTTCGAATTCGCCGCCCTTCAAAAATTTCAGCCATTTCTGCAGTTAAACCAATTGTCGCATAAAGTGGCGCGTATCGAAAAAACTTACCATTGATTTTCAGCTCAATTGGACGAATTTCCGCTTGAACTTTTAGTGTTTCGAAAGCCTCAATCGCTGCTTTTCCACTATTTTTCGAAAAACTGTGCGCATAATCATTAAAATTTCCAAAGCCCGTAAATTTAATTTTTAGCTTTTTTCGTCCAGATATAGCCGCAGCATTCGCCGCAATATGAGCTGTTCCATCTCCGCCTGCAACCAAAATAATATCACCATTTTTAAGGCCCCTTGCTAACTCTTCTGCATTCTCCATTGGTGAAGTTGGCTGAATTTCAAAAGTTTTAAAACTGCCTTTTTCGAAATGGGCTTTATCCAAAAAAGGTAAAATCTTTTCTCGAATCAACTCAAAACCACTCGATCGAGGATTAATAACAAGAATAAGATTTTTTTTCATATTAATATTTATTTTACCATAACTTCATTTTTTTGGCAAATTTCAAACCTACTTTTTCTTTAATTCAAGCGTGCGAGGAGCGACAAAATTAATTAAGGTTATCGCCATCAAAACCGCAAAACCACACATTATAGAAGGGATTCCCTCAATAGTTGCAGGGTTCAATATATTCACAACTGTTGTTGGCAAAATAAAAGCAATATATCCGCACATCAACCACTTTAAGGCCGAGATTTTTCGTAAATTTTCCTGATTTAATATTCCGTTAAGTTTTTTCGAACGAGACAAAATTGTGCGCAAAATTCCGCGATGATTTTCTTTTAACATCTTAGAAATCCAATTCCAGCATAAAAATACAGCAATAAAAAGCCAGCCATAATAATACAGCGTATACAAAAATGTTGCAATTCCATTTGGAGTATTGAAGACCGAATAATTTGCTCGACAAGTGTTTTCACCCGCAAAAACACTTCCACTCACAAACACGAAATATGTCGAAAAAACCACACAAGTCGCATATGATAATTTAACTAAAATACCGGATTTTTTACCCGAAATTTCATGCACTAAATGAAGACCGAGTGGCGGCAAAAGTGTTATCGCTAAATAACCAAATTGAGCCCAATCAACACCAGAGAAATGTTCTGGTCCACACACCATAAATTCCGCAGCTTGAAAACCCGCCAAACTAATTAAAAGCAAAATGATTAAAGTTCGAATTTTGCTTGATTTATATTTAAAAATTGCAAAAGCTGCCGAAACACTTTCAAAAATAAAAGTAATCAGCATCACAGTTGGTGAAAAACAATAAAGTCGAGATGATTTTTTATTCATAATACTTACGATTTTACCAATATTTTCATAAAAATACAAGAAAAAAACGCCCAATTACGGGCATTCCTAAGGAGCGTTATTAATATTCACCCATAGATTCAATATAGCTATTAGCAAAAAGATTATCATACCGGCCGCTCACAGAAATATAGTGACCATCGATCGAAGTCCAGCCAGAAAATCTACAATATCCATCAAACTTCTCTATAAAATTCGGGACAATATTAATTGACTGAAAATTTTCTAATTGAATCTGAACGAAGAAATACTCACCGCTGCTCGGCTTTCCTTTACTCGTCCTGTGCATATTATTATCAGCCTTCCGACAAAATGAATCGTAATTTTCACCACCAATAATCTTCTTCATATCTGAATCTGCCATTTTCAACACCTCCTAAAAAGAACTATAATATCTATATTCTACCATATAATTCTTATTTTTTCAAGCTTTCGAAAAGTGTAATTTTAATTTTCAGTTGTCATATTTAGACGATTTATCGAAAATCCGCCAAATTCATTTTTAATAAAGCTGTAAATGTATTTATTATCACTCGAAAGCGTGAAAG
>USNP01000057.1 GCA_900556165.1 uncultured bacterium | reverse complement strand
AATATAAATAAAGAAGATATAAATGGTATTGACAATGTTCAAGTATTATTTACTAATAATACTTGGTTTTTATAAAATTATTAATTTTAATCAAGGGAATTATGGAACAAGAAACTCAGATTCAGAACGAAAAAATCCAACTAATTCAAGCGGTTATTTCAAGTGCGCTCGGAGCAATTGATCAGCCGCGAGAGCGAGAAATTATTAATCGTCGCTTTGGGCTAGGCGTGCGAAAAGAAACTCTCGAACAAATTGGTGAAAGGCTCGATATTACTCGCGAACGTGTTCGTCAGCTCGAAAAAGCCGCGCTTATCAGATTAAAAATCGCAGCAGAAAAAGGAAATGTTGAACATTTAGCGGAAATAGAAAAAAGTATAATTCGAAATCTTGCCGAAGTTGGGCGAATTTCAAAAACGAAAAATCTTGTTGAAAAAATTATTGAATCTGAAGCAACCGAAGAGCAAATCTTTAACTTTTTATTCATCGCTGAAATTAGTTCAAAATTAGTTTTAGTTCAAGAAAATGATAAATATCATAGCGCGATTGCCAATGCAGAATATGGTGATGAACGAAAAATTAAAAAATCAATCGATGAAATTGTCAATATCATAAAAAAGAATAAAAGTCCAATAAATTTAGATCAGCTCGATGAGCAGCTAAGTTATGAACATCCAAGCCAAATTAGCGCAATCGCAAGCATTTCAAAAACACTTGCAACTCTTAACGGGCTTTGGGGGCTTGAAAAATGGCCAGCCGTTAACCCTAAAAATATTCGCGATAAAATTTTCGTAATCTTGGAGAATAAAAAACAACCGATGCATTTTTCGGAAATCGCCGAGGAAATTCGAAAGAGTGACTTTAGCCGAAAAGCCGTCACAACACAAGCGATTCATAATGAATTAATTAAAGATAAGCGCTTCGTACTAATTGGTCGTGGAATTTATGCACTCGACACTTGGGGCTTTAAACGCGGAACTGTCGCAGATATAATCACATCCGTTCTCCAAGAGGCTGGCGAACCACTTTATCGTGACGAAATTGTAAAACGCGTGCTTGAAAAACGTAAGGTTAAAGAAACGACCGTTTTATTAAATCTTCAAAGCAAAAAAGAATTTAAACGAATCGCAAAAGCAACTTACACATTAGCCGAACTCGCTTAAACTCTAAAAATCGCTCAAAATTCGGGCGATTTTTTATTTTGAAGAAGTCTAAAAGCATAACCACCATCTTGATTTTTTTACAATTTTATGCTATTATTTAAACACTATGACGGCATTTTTTTCAATCTTATTTCACCCCTTAGTTTGGCTAACAATCGTGGCGATTTTAGCTTTTCTAACTTGGCAAAATTACAAAAAAATCGATAAACTAACCGTAATGAATACTGACAGTGTTCTTTTAGCGTTGGAAATCCCAAAAACAAACGATAAATCAGAGCTTGCCGCCGAACAACTACTTGCCAGCCTACACGGAATTCTGCGTGATTCAACCGAACTTAAAAATAATAACGGAGTTCAGGAACATTTAAGTTTTGAAATCGTATCTGTTAATGGCGCGATTCGATTTTATGTCTGGGTGCCAAGAACTCTTCAAAGTTTTGTGGAAGGACAGATCTATTCGCAATATCCAACAGTTCAGATTTATGAGTCAAAAGAAGATTACACCGCAAACTCCGAAAATAAACACGTGATTTATTCAAGTGAAATTGATTTGATTGAAAATGAAGCCCTGCCGATTAAAACTTTCGACGGTTTCGAAGTTGACCCTTTAGCCGGAATTACCGGAACTCTTGCTAAACTCGATGGAACAAACGATCAGCTTTGGATCCAGGTTTTAGTTCGACCTGTTGCTGATGATTGGCATAAAAAATCTGATGAATGGGTGAAGAAAATTAAAGCCGGCAAGAAAGCTTTCAAGATTGATTGGAAGTATATTTTGCGAATTTTAGAAGCGCTTTGGATTCCACCAGAAGGTTCGGAAAACGCAAAAAAAGAACCATCAGATCGCGATAAAACTCGAATTTCAAAAGCAGAAGAAAAAGCTACAAAACTTGGATATCAAGTTAAAATTCGCTTGGCTTATTTAGGTGAAGACGAAAATACTGCAAGGCTTCAGATCCAGGCGTTAACTGGAACTTTTAAACAGTTTAATAGCACAAACTTAAACGGATTTAAATCATCAAATTCATCACTAGATAAAGATAAAATTCGAGATTTTCAGTCGAGAATATTCTTCGATAATGGCTATATTTTAAATATTCAAGAACTCGCTAGCATCTGGCATTTACCTCACACAAACGTGGAGACGCCGAATATTGTTTGGGCTTCAAGCAAAACCGCCGAACCACCTTCAAAATTACCAATCATCACTGGTGATCGCGCACATGATGAAAATATTTCTGCTTTTGGCTTAACGAATTTCCGCGGAATTAATCACCAGTTTGGAATGCTTCGCCGCGACCGTTCGCGCCACCTTTATATTATTGGTCAAACGGGAACTGGAAAATCTGGATCACTGGAGCTTCTTGCACTTTCAGATATTTTTCACGGGGAAGGTTATGCAATCATTGATCCACACGGTGATTTTGCGCAAAATAATATGCGATTTATCCCTGAGCATCGTCTCAATGATGTAATTTACTTTAATCCCTCCGATACCGAATTTCCGCTTGGATTCAATCCACTTGAAGTTACAGATCCAAGTCGAAAATCAAACATTTCTTCCGAGGTTATCGGTGTTTTAAAGCGTATGTTTGGCGATTCTTGGGGTCCTAGGCTCGAATACATTTTGCGTTTCACACTTCTTGCACTTCTTGATCGACCAGAAACGACAATGCTTGACATTGCTCGAATGCTTACCGATAGCGATTTCCGAAAAGAAACACTAACTTACTGTAAAGATGACTCTGTATTGCAATTTTGGAAAAAAGAATTTGGTCAATGGGGTGAAAAGCAGGTAAATGAAGCTATTGCACCGATCTTAAACAAGGTTGGAGCTTTCACAGCTAACCCTATTATTCGAAATATTATTGGCCAGCCAAAATCAACCTTTAATATTCGCCAGATCATGGATGAAGGTAAGATCTTGGTTGTAAATCTTTCGAAAGGATTGATCGGTGAAGATAACGCCTCGGTACTCGGTTCTTTCTTGGTGACAAAAATCCAGCTTGCGGCTCAATCGCGCGCAGATATTGAAAGACTCGAAGATCGTCGCCCATTTCACCTTTATGTCGACGAATTTCAAAACTTTGCCACCGATTCTTTCGCGGTGATTCTTTCAGAAATTCGAAAATACGGCTTAACACTAACCGTTGCTAATCAATACGTTTCACAGATGACCGACAGTGTTAAAAATGCGGTATTTGGAAATGTTGGATCGATTATTTCTTTCCGCGTTTCGGTTGAAGACGCCCCAATTTTAGCTGAACAATTTAAGCCACAATTCGACGCCTCGGATCTAATGAGTTTAAATAACCGCCACTTTGTAATGACAATGATTATTAATGGTGAAAAATCAACGCCGTTTAGTGCGACAACTTTAACTTTACCAAAACCTTTTAATGATCTAAGCGCAAAAATTATCGAAAACACTCGCCGCAATTATAGTACACCACGCGCTGTAATTGAACAACGAATTCGTGATATTTTAGTTCCACCCAAAGAGTTAATGACCAAAGCTTGGGCGGAAAGAAATGGTGTTGAATTTTCACAAAAAGTCCAAGAAAATGTTTTTGCGCCAGTTAAAAATCAAGGAATTTCAAACCAAAAATCACAGAACATGAAACCAGAACCAAAACCACAAAATTTCGCACCAATTCAACCAATGTTTGAACCAAAAAAAATTGATTTTTCTAGAGCGCCAATTGATACAAAAAAGATTAGCCCAAACTCTGCTGAACAAAAAGAGCCTAGCTTAGGTTTAAAAGATCTTTCGAAAGCGTTTGCGGAAAAGGGGATTGAAATTCCGCAAACTTCAAAAAAGCGCCGAAAACCACGAACCAAGAAGCTAGATCTTCAACCAAGAAAAGTGCAAAATGATTTAGAAAATCTAAAAAGTCAACATTAATCATAAATATAAAACTTGATAAAACAAAGAGAAATTGTTAAAATTTATTGTATAAGAAAGGAATTT
>USNP01000056.1 GCA_900556165.1 uncultured bacterium | reverse complement strand
ACAATTTAAAGTTTAACGAATCAATATTCTTCCCAATATTCTTATTTTATTTTATAGCTCTATCATTTATAAAATTTTTAAAAGATGAAATCAGGTATTAACTACCTGATTTTAAATATTATCTCATCACTTTCAGCTTTTTCAGATTTTTTCAAATTTAATTGACTATTATCTTCAATTTGAGCTTGTGGCACTGATGTTTTATTTTGTATATTGGCTATATTAATATCCTGAATAACAGCATTTCTTTGAATCTGATCATTTCTAATATTCTGCTGAACCTGCGGGTTATTACCTCCGATATTATACGAACTTAATTTTTGACTCTGAATAATATTCTTCTGAAAATTCTGAGCCAAACTTTCTTTCTGAGAAATATTTTTGTTAGTTATACCTACCTGATTCTGAATTGGAATCGATGTTAGTTTAGGAGGATTATTCCTTATTTCATCTCGCTTCTTCAACCATCCATCCAAGAAAGAGCTCTGTGAGTTATTGACGCTGTTTGAAAAATTCTCATCATTATTTTGGTTCGAAAAAGCCCTCTCCTGCCAACTCATTTGAGTTTTTTGTTGGCTTTTCATCTGTGGTTGAGACAATGATTGCTGTGCTGATACACTTTTAACACTAAGGCGCTTTCGAATTTCATCTTCAACAATTGCTCTTGGTCTTCCATATTTCGAAGCTGAATATTTTCGAAGACCTTCACGAATTTCTGGATTAGATTTTCCAAAAGGTGGCAAAAGCTTCATTGTGAAAGGTGCGGACGGAAAACCGTTAACTAAAACCGTTGTAATAGAATTGTAATTCGGCGTTTTAGTTAAATCTTCAGCAGTGAACGTTGGCGTGAAGTTCTTCTGAAGAATGTCAGCATCCTCAATACCAATTCGTCCGACAATCTTATTTGGAACGTTTCCAAAAATTGCACCCTTAATCGAATCTTTTAACTGTGTTGTAAATTGATTTGCTAAAATCAAATTCAATCGATATTTTCGTGCCTCCGAAAGAATAGATTCAAAAGAATCAGTAGCAAAGTTTTGAAACTCATCAACAAATAAACAAAAATCTTTACGCTGATCCTCCGGCATGTCTGCGCGACCCATTGCAGCAGCTTGAAACTTCATAACAAAAACCATTCCAAGAAGTTTTGCAGCAGCCTCACCTAATTTACCCTTGGAAAGATTAACGAGCAAAATTTTATTACCGTCCATCACTTCTCTAATATTGAATGCGCTTTTTTTCTGACCAATAATATTATTTATTAGACCACTTTCGAAAGGTGCCCACTTTGAGACAACCCAAGAAACAAGCTCACCAGCATCATTTGATTTTTGGGAAGCCGGCCACTCCTTAGTCCAAAAATCTATTGCTCGCTGATTTCGAAGATATTTAATTTTCGATTTAGCAAACTCTGGATCAACCAAAACTTTTGGAATATCCATAAATGTTCCACCATCAGGATCACTCATTAATAGCAATGCGGCATTTCGAACAATATTTTCCATTCGCGGGCCAACAACACCGGTATTTCCTGGATCATAAAGAGACTTCAACATTGAGTTAGTTTCTGAAATCACGAAATCCATTTCTTCTGGACTTGAAGCTTCAAAAATATTAAAGCCAAGTGGGTTTTCTGTATCGCTTGGATTGAAATAGATTACATCATCCATTCGGGATTGCGGAATCATTCCAAGAAGCTCTTCAACCGAATCTCCGTGTGGATCAATAAAACAAAACCCGCGACCATCCATAATATCCTGATAAGCCAGATTTTCGAGAAGTTTTGACTTACCCATACCTGTCTGACCAATAATATATGTGTGTCGGCGACGATCTTCAACTCCTAGACGAATTTGTTTTTCAACGCCACGAAATTCATTCACACCAATCAAAAGACCTTCTTTCATTGGTTCAGTTGGACCATCAACCTGTCGAATTCTTTGTCTCTCAATTTTGCCAGTCGGGATTGAATTCTGGTTAGGTAAGTGAAACATCGTAGAAAGCTCAACACTATTTAAAATATTTTTACTCACACTTTGCGGAAAAAACCTAAAAATATACGCAGTCACAAGCTCATCGATATTATTCGTCATATTGAATTTAAATCCATTATACCGAGGTGAATCAAACAATGAAAACGCCGTAACTATCGACTGAAGAATCGCCTGACTTTTTGAAGCTGTCGAAGATGAAGTCACGACACGCGTTAGAACTTCATATCCAGGATATTTAGTTTTATCTTCGATTGCTTGAATCTCTTCATTCTCCAAAGTTGTAAGTTGATGAGATTCTACACTAGAATTTACAATTCCATATGTAGGTGGTTTCCAAAGCGCCTCCATAATATCAAGTGTTGCTGATCGAGTTTTTGCACCATTCTTGTTTTTACTTTTTCGAATTAATTCAACTTTTTCGTTAGATTTTAAAGTCCAATTTTCAGGTGCTGGGCGAAACATTATTTGAATTGCTGCACCATCTCCACGCTGAACTCCACTCAAAGCATCCAAAAGTGCACGAGCTGCATCACGACGACTTTCTTGATATGTTGCAATTGGATAGAAGAAATCCTTTTTTAATTCAAACTCACCACCAATTACACCCTGCATTTTTCCCTGTTGCGAAAAAATATTTTCCATCTCAACTTCTTCAAGCCTTGACGCAGGATATGCCGCCGAGATCGCCTGTTTAACCGTTTCAGTCAAAACAGCTGGAACAACCGCGTAATATCGAACAAGTCCGTCGCTCGCAACAATTTCAAAAGAAATATGTCGCTGACCATAAAGTTTTGTCTTAAAGCCTTTCATTGCCGTACTTGCAATAATATTATACATCGTCTGCGCTTCGGAAAGAACTTCATCAACAACATCACGCTCATCCCTTCCACCAACTTCAAGATCATCACTAGGTGGCGGCAAATGAATTCGAATCGGAACCATCTTCAAACCTCGCTCATAATTCTTAGCTTCTTGAACCATTCTTTTATACTGATCAAAAGCAAAGTAAGAAGCTACACAAATAATTACAAAGCTAACAAATAAAATTATCCAAATTCCCATTATCTACCACCATTTATAATTCTATTATATCTTTTCTTTAAGTAGTCCATCTGCATTTCTTTAAACCGAACCTCTCGTGCATACGGATCACCCTTGGTTTCTGTAATCATTTTTTTGAGATCTTTAACCCATTCATCTTCCATTAGGTCAATATCTCTTGCTGTTGTTGGAACCACAACATTTGCACTTTCATTGGGTTTATCTTGAACAATTGGTAGAGCAACCTGCGGTATTTGTGGCTGAAAATTTTGATTTGAAAATGCATT
This sequence comes from uncultured bacterium, assembly GCA_900556165.1. Taxonomy (GTDB): domain Bacteria; phylum Patescibacteriota; class Saccharimonadia; order Saccharimonadales; family Saccharimonadaceae; genus Nanogingivalis. Next base: position 829 of record USNP01000056.1, on the reverse strand, counting down.
CATGGCTTCAGCCCTTGCATGATCCATATCAATTCTATTTATATTCTGCTCAAAGCCAAAATTCCCCACTTCGTGAGGAGGATTCATTGGTTGCGAAGGAGCTTCAAAAGCTCGCGGAATTTCAAGATTTTTTTGCGGTTCCATATAAAACTATTATATCACAAACATTAGCGTTTTGAAATGTAAAATAATGCGATTATTTCAATTATCGCCAATAATATTATTTCGAAAACTCCAACTCCGCCGGTAGATTGTTTCGCTATAAGACTAATCGGAGCAAAAGCAAGCGCAGCTGAATATTTCAAAAAGAAATCCGGAGTTCTGTGTTGTTTTTTTAATGAAGGCTGATCTTTTTGAAAATATGTTTTCCCAATCGAAAAAACACGATAAACTCCATAAAGAAATAAAGATATGAGCCCAAGAAAAACTAAATAAACCATCGTAAACAATGCAAGTATTCCAATTGGACCAACTTTATTCGGAGAGGTTTGAGTTAGCATAAAAAATATACCGATACCCGACAACCCAGACAGACTAAAAATAATTTTTGAAATCATAAATAATACCATTCTTTGTTAGATTCAGCCCAAAGAGTAAGCAGGTAGAAAAGCCATCATAACAAAATACCTTACTAAAATATGTGGTCTACGGCTTACCCTTTTGAGCTAGTTGACCGCTTCTCGTATGGAGAAGCATATTTCATTGAGGGTTCCTTAAATATTTTCTTTTGAAAATATAAGTACTTATTAACCTCAGCGCTCTACGCTATTTTTTGCGGAGCTTTTTGGCGCTTCAAAATAAGTTAAAAATCCAATGACAATTTTATAAA
>USNP01000055.1 GCA_900556165.1 uncultured bacterium | reverse complement strand
TAATAGTTTTGCTGGCAGTACGTTCTTTAGTTAGAATGATATTCAGTAATGGAGAGAATTTTTAACAAGAAGATTAAGAGTTAATAGGGGGACTACGGTTCATATTTAAGGAGTTTTTTACCATAGAACGATATTTGGTGAAATAAATATGGGTAGATTTACTCGAAATGTTTATGTTCCGCACGATACGGTTGCGGTTATTGTTAAATAGCTTTTATAAGGGTGAGCTATTTAATTGAGAATTTAATTAATAAAAATGATAAAAGATTTATTACTGTTGTTTTAATAGCAATTATTTTTAGATAGTTAGTTTATTTAACCTTCGAAATTAGTCGGATTGACAATAATTTAAATAGCTATATCGAAAGTGTGATTAAAGAGAATTCGAAGAAAAAAACGGAATAATTTTTGATGAAAAGTTGGTTTGGTGATACAATATAGGGTATGGAAAATTTTAATCAAAATAATCAAAATGAAAACAAAGAAACCGGCTGGGAAATTACAGCGGAAGACCAACGGGCAGCGATTGAGGCACAAATTCAAATGCTTGAAGCTCAGAGGTTGAAGCTTGAAAAACAAATGCGCGAGGAACTTCAATATATGCGCGATGCTAATAGGGATGAAATGGATAATCAAGACATTTACGAATCAATGAGTGGCATTTTTGAAGATAAAATGCGTGCATACGATTCGAAATTTTATGAAATTGATGTTCAGATTAATGGGCTGGAATTTAAGCTAAAAAATATCGAAAATAATAATTAGCACTCTTGCTCTTTAAGTGCTAATTTGTTATAATTGTATATATGAGTAAAGCTGATTATTATGATATTTTGGGTGTAAAAAAAGACGCCAGCGCAGATGAGATTAAGAAAGCCTTTCGAAAAAAAGCGGTTGAACTTCACCCGGATAAAGGTGGTGATGAGAAAGCTTTTAAAGAAGTAAATGAAGCTTATGAAGTTTTAAAAGATAAAGAAAAGCGACAGCGCTATGATCAGTTTGGTCACGCGGGTGTTGGTGGAAATTCTGGCGGGTTCTCAGGAGGAAATCCTTTCGAAGGTTTTGGCGGATTTTCTGGGCAGAATGTTAATTTTGATTTTGGCGGCGGATTTGGAGATATTTTTGATGGAATTTTTAGCGGTGGTTTTTCACAAAATCGTAATTCTCAAGCTAAAAAAGGCCGCGATATTGAGGTTGAACTAATTTTGAATTTTAAAGAGGCGATTTTTGGCACGGAAACTGAAATCTCATTAAATTTAGATGATAAATGTGAACATTGTGAGGGTTCTGGTGCTGAACCTGGCCACGGAATGCGAAAATGTCCAGATTGCAATGGGAGCGGTCAACAAACTCGAACGACTCAAACGCTTTTTGGTCCAATTCAACAAACAGTGGTTTGTCCGACTTGTGATGGGCGGGGTGAGATTCCAAAGCAAAATTGTTCTGTTTGTGGAGGTAGTGGCATTTCTCGCAAAAAGCAATCGATTAAGCTTAAAATTCCTGCTGGAATCGATGATGGTGCGACAATTCGGCTTTCTGGCCACGGTGAGGCGATAAAAGGTGGCGAAAAGGGTGATTTATATGTGAATATTCGAGTTAAAGCTGACAAAAAATTCACCCGCGAAGGCGATTTAATTTTAAGTGAAGAAAAGATTTCGATGATTGATGCGGCACTTGGTGCGGAAATTGAAGTTGAAACCATTGATGGACCGCTCACGATGAAAGTTCCTGCTGGTACCCAGAGTCATACCGATTTTAAGCTTTCTGGTCATGGAGTTCCGCATCTTCGAACTGAACGACGTGGCGCACAAATTGTGACGATTATTGTTGAGACTCCAACTAAGCTTTCAAAAAAGCAAAAAGAACTTTTGGCAGAATTTAAAAAAGCTAAAAAATCATTGTTCTGATAAAAAAGCCGGTTTATCTAAACTGGCTTATATTTTTGGTGAAAAAATATAAGTGTGATAAAATATGAATATGGCGGCAATAGTTTTTATCGTTATTTTGGCAATTATTTTAATCCTTTCTCGCCGAAAAATGGGGTATTTTAATTTGGTTATTTTGGCTGGAGTTGTTTTAAATAGATATTGGAATAAAGATCTTACAGTTTTTTTGACAACTTCAAATTTAGCGATTCCAGAATCTACTTTGAGTGGAATTATTGGTATTTTGCTAATTTTAGTATCAGCGTTGTTAATTTTAATGAAAAATCCAAAGCAGGAAAAACTAATTTTAGGCTTATTTTCCTCAATATTTTCCTCAATATTTGCTTATGTGGTTTCAATTTCATATTTCGAAAAAGTATTTTTGCCAGATTTGCTCTCAAAAAGCGTTTCCGGGCTTTTTGAACAGTGGGCAAGTTGGATTATTTTAATAGGGGTAATTCTGTCAATTTTGAGTATAACCTCATTTAAATTCAAGAAAATAGAAAAAACCTCTTGACTTTTGTAAAAAAATGAGATATACTTTTATATGTATTCAGTGAGTGGGTCTGTAGCTCAGCTGGTTAGAGCACCTGCCTTTTAAGCAGGGTGTCATGGGTTCAAGCCCCATCAGACCCTCCAAATATTTCAGAAAAATCACCAAAAGGTGTTTTTTTTATTTTCGAAATATGCTAAAATAGTATATGTGAAAACACAACTGATGGAATTTATAAATCGATGGTTCTTGAACAGCTTTTTGCTTTGGATTTTGGTTTCTATTTTTGGAAGCGTAAGTAATTATAGCGCTGGAACTTTCTTTTTAGCAGGGTTGATTTTTTCGGTTGTGAATAGCTTGCTTAAAACTATTCTAACAATTTTGTCATTACCAATGATTATATTGACATTTGGCTTCTTCACACTAATTGTGAATGGTGTAATTGTTTGGATTTCAATGCTTTTAGCGCCAAATATTTCGATGGGATTTTGGAGCTCTGTATTTGTTGGTGCTGCGATAAGTTTATTGAATTATAGTTTGAGCCAGTTTTTAAAGACTGAAGATAAGGAGATTTTATAATGAATATTGATATTATTTTACAATTTACTACTGTTATTTCTGGTGTAATAATGATGCTTTTAGTGCTTTTACAACAGCGTGGTGCAACTTTGGGTGCAGGTTTCGGTGCTTCCGGTGAGCTTTATACTGAGCGTCGCGGTGTGGAAAAGAGTATTTTTCGCGCAACTGTATTTTTTGCATTTATTTTTGTAGCTTCAATTCTCACAACGCTACTTTTGCCTAAATAAGAGGTATTCTGATGGATTTTAAAAATAACCCTAAAAAGGTTAAGCGGGTTTCGAACTACTTACAAAAAAATAAATCACAGACTTCAAAAAGCCGAACTATTCAACTTATACCGAACAAAAAAATATCGCTTTCTGAAAGAGCTGATTTTGCTGAGAAAGTAATTATTTCGCATACGAAAAAAATGTTTTTTAGTCGTTTTGAGAACCTATTAAATATTCGAAAAGTGGTTATTATCTGGGTTGCGGTGATGGCTTTTTTGATCTTCTCGGTTGGTTTTTTTCGAGAAGTTAGTAATAAAAATTATAGCGAAGAGGTTTTTTATAAAGGCGGAACTTATTCCGAGGGAATTTTAGGTGAAATTAAAACGTTAAATCCGATTTTGGCTTCAACTGAAAGCGAAAAATCGTTTGAGCAGCTTGCTTTTTCGCAACTTTATGATATAGATGAGAGTGGAAGTTTAAAGGGTGATTTGGCTGAGACCGTTTCAACTAAGGATAATTACCGAAATTTTGATATTAAAATTCGAAAAAATGTAAAATGGTCTGATGGAGAAAAACTAACTGCGGATGATGTTATTTTTACAATAAAACTACTTAAAGAGCAATCTTTAAATGCTTCAAACTTTAAGGTTTGGAAGAATGTTGAGGTCTCAAAAAAAGACGATTATGAAATTTCGGTAAAAGTTCCGACAAATTCTTCATCGATTTTGTATAGTTTTAATTTTTCAATCTTACCAGAACATATTTTGAAAAACATTCAACCAGATAAAATTCGAGAAATTACTTTTTCTAACAATCTTGTAACTTCTGGTGCATTCAACTTTAAATCAATTCAGTCGGATGCAAATAAAACTACAGTTTCTTTGGTGAAGAACAAGAATTACTATAAGGGTGAGCCTTATATTGATAATTTTGACTTGGTTGTCTTTAATGATAGTGATAAGTTGAAAAAATCATTAGTTGCTGGTGAGATTGTGGCGTCACCGAGCGTTAAGATTAGTGATTTTTCTGAAAACGAACAGGTTAAGTTTAGTTCAAGAGAGACCAAAGTTAATAGAGGTATTTATGCATTTTTAAATAATTCTGATCCGATTTTGAAGGATTCTAAAATTCGAAGAGCTATTCAATCTGGAATTGATATTTCTAAAGTTCGAAAAGAGATGGAGTTTGTCG
>USNP01000054.1 GCA_900556165.1 uncultured bacterium | reverse complement strand
TTCTGCAAAAATAAATAATTCCGCGGTAGAAATTAGTGCAAAAGAAATTGAAGTTTTAAAATACTTATCACTCAACGAAGGCAGAGCTTTAACCAGAAAGCAGATTTTAGAAAATATCTGGAAGGAAAGCGAAAATATACCATTCGACCGAGTGATCGATGTTTATATAAAAGATCTGCGCAAAAAATTCGGGCTGGATTGCATTAAAACTATTCGAAACATCGGCTACAAACTGGAGAGAAAATGAGAAATTTGAAGATTTTTCCAAAAATGTTTTTATATACGTTTTCTACGTTAAGTATTTTAGCAATTTTAATTCATGCATTGATTTACTTTATTTTCCCAAAAATCTACCTTGAAAATCGCAAGCAAGAAATCACTCAAAAAGCAGACCAAATCACCAATAATATCCACGGCAAAAGTATTGAAAACATCAAGCAGATACTTGAACTATATTCTAAAAGTAGCAAAGTTAAAGCTTTCGTGAAAGATAGCGACCATCTAAATGAGATTAAAATCGATAATCAGATTGAGGCGGATCTAACCAGCGATAATAACTCTTTAGTTATTGAAGATAGGGAGGTGCAGACTGACTCTAACAAAAAAATACTGGTCAAATTTATCTCAACAACAGATATGAACAAAGATGCAAAAGAGTTAACTTTTCAATTTTTACCAATTTCAATTTTGTTTTCTTTCTTTTTTTCGATTATTGTTTCATTAATTTACGCCAAAATTATTACCAAAAATATCAGTGAAATCAAAACTACAACTACTCAAATGATGAAACTTAACCGAAATGCTAAGCTAAAAGTTAATTCCACAAATGAAGTTGGCGCTCTAAAAAGCCAAATAAACGACTTATATTCAACACTCCTAAAATTAATTGATAGTCTAGAAATTAAAAATCAAGAAATCACTAAACTCGAAAAACTAAAAAGCGAGTTTTTTAGAGGATCTTCTCATGAATTAAAAACTCCGTTAGCAAGCCTTAAAATAATTCTCGAAAATATGAAATATGGCATTGGCAAATATAAAAATAAAGAGAAATCTATTGAAGATTGTCTTGATATTGTCGATCAGCTAACTCAAAATATTACTCAAATATTATCAGCCTCTTCATTCGAAAATATAAAAAATGACGAGAAGTTTATCAATATCAATAAAGTGTTGCAAAAGGTTTTAGATAACTATAAATTATTAGCAGTACAAAAAAATATCTCAATAGATAACCAGCTGAGCCAAGAAGAAATTTATATTGGCGAAACAGCATTAGAAATCATTCTCTCAAATTTAGTGAGCAACGCCGTAAAGCATTCCGACCAAAACGGTCGAATTAATATTGGCGTCAAGAATAACTGGTTCTATATTGAAAATCCAAATCAAAAAATTAAAAACAACAAAAATACTAAAATTTTCGAAACAAATTTTGACCTAAATAAAGAAAAGGGTAGCGGATTTGGACTTTATATCGTTAAAAATATTTTAACAAATTACAAAATTAAATATAAAATAGAAAAGAGCAAGATTGGTGTAAAATTTTTAATTGATTTATCAAAAAAATAGCTTACGCTATTCTCCTTAAAATTTTAATACTTAAGTTTATTTTAACACGATTAGTTGAAAAAAATAGCCAAAAATGGTATAATTTTTAAGATGAAAAAGCCAAAAACTTCTGCTAAAAATATTATTAATCGTCGAGCGCGGTTCGATTATGAACTTGGTGATGAGCTTATTACTGGAATAAGCTTGCGTGGAGTTGAAGTTCGTGCGGTGCGTGATGGCCGTGTTAGTTTAAAGGGCGCTTTCGTAACTCTTCGAAATGGGCAAAAAGGTGAAGAACTTTGGCTCAATAATGCAAGTTTTTCGCTCAAAAATCAGGGCGAGGGAATTTCGAAAGTCGATACTATTGATACTTCGCCAAAAAAACTCCTCGCAACTCGCAAACAAATTGAAGATTTTTCGAACCAAAAGAAGGCAGGCTTCACGATTGTACCAGTTAAAATTTTAGCCGAAGGTCGCTTTATTAAAATTGTGATTGCACTTGGAAAAGGTAAAAAACAATACGATAAGCGCGAAACTTTAAAACGTCGCCAATCTGAACGCGAAAACGCGAGAATGTTAAAGAGGTATTAGATGAAGATTTTTTCTTGGAATATTAATGGAATTCGTGCAGTTGAAAAAAAAGGAAATTTAGCTAAATTTTTAAGTGTAAAAAATCCCGACATCGCATGTTTTCAAGAGATTAAAATTGACGAAACGCAAATTCTAAAAGAGAATTTTGACGAAAAATATCCAGAATATTTTAAGTTTTACTCTCACGCCGAAAGAAAAGGCTACGCTGGAACAGCAATTTGGTCAAAGCAAAAACCACAGGCAATTTTGCGAAATTTTCCACAACAGATTTTAAACAAATTCAATCTCGCCGATTCTTTTGGTGATTCTTCAACCGAGGGTCGAATTTGTGCAGCCAGATTTATAGATTTCTGGCTAGTTACCGTTTATACACCAAATACAAAAAATGATTTGGGGCGTTTAAGGCTTCGCGAAAACTGGGATGCGGCTTTTTTGGAATTTTCGAAAGGGCTCGAAGATGGAAAGTTTTCAAAAGAAGATTTTGCAGAAAATCTAGAAATTATTGAAGAAAATCCGCAAGATATTTTTAAGCCAAATTCAGTTATATTTTGTGGTGACTTAAATGTTGCACACGAGGAAATTGACCTTTCAAACCCAAAAGCTAATCGCGGAAAACACGGTTTTACAGATGAAGAGCGTCAAGGATTTTCGAATTTTATTTCAGCAGACCTTGTTGATATTTTTCGAAACCAAAATCCAGAAAGAGCTGGAATTTATACTTGGTGGAGTCATTTCGCAAAATCTCGCGAACGGAACGTTGGCTGGCGGATTGACTATTTTGTAGTTTCGAAAGGCTTAAATTCACAAAAAAATAAAGCTGAAATTCACAATGAAATCCTTGGTAGCGACCATTGCCCAATTTCATTAGAGGTTATGGATGTTTGATTTTTGGCGTGTTCAGTCTTCAAAATTACTTTTTCCAGAAATCGAATGGAGCAAACCTGAACAAAAATCACACGCCGGAAAACTTTTAATCATTGGGGGCGGGGCAGGGGCTTTTCGAGGGTTGGCAATCGCCCACAAAACCGCACTTAGAACTGGGGTTGGTGAAGTTCGAATTTTATTACCCAATAGTTTAAAAAAAGACATTAAAATTGATTCAACCGAGCTAATTTTTGCGAAAAGTAATCTTTCAGGTGGATTTTCGAAAGATTCCTGGACAGATTTTAAAGCTGGCGAAAAGTGGGCAGATTCAATTTTATTTATTGGTGATACAAACAAAAATTCCGAAACTGCAATTCTTTTCGAAAAATTCATCCTCGAAAGCGAAAAACCAATTTTCATTACACGCGATGCGGTTGATATTCTTTTAGATTCATTTAGTGATATTTTATACAAGAAAAATGTTAGTATTTTAGCAAGTTTTGCACAACTTCAAAAAATCTTTTCGAAAGTTTTCTACCCGAAAGTTTTAACTTTTTCGATGAACATCTCGAATGTTGCTGATATTTTGCACAAATTTACTTTTTCATATCCGGCGCAAATCTTAACCTTAAACAACGCAAACTTCATTATCGCGGAAAACGGAGAAGTTTTTTCAACACCGCTCGATTCACCTTTAAACCTTGGAAAACTTTCGCCGATAGCGATTTGGTCAGGCGAAATCCCCACAAAAATCGCCGTCTGGCAACTTTGGAATAAAAATCAGCGCTCAAAAGCGGCAATTACAGCAATTTCGTCTTAATTTATTAAAGCAAAATTATGATTGACATACAGAAGAATCGGCTAAAAAGACTAGAAACTACGGTATTTGTAGTTGTTGTACATATACTTGCTCCGTCAGTTTTACTAAACACTCCCGTTTAAACGCATAGGTGGGCCCTCCGGACTACTGATGTCGTTGTTTTCGTAGCTAACTGGAGATTAAAACAAACAAAAAGCGAACAAGTTTTGATCTTAGGAGTACTTATTATAACACTAACCTTATGTAGGTATATTTACATACACCACAGACAAAAACTCATTTCAAGACAAAATTCGAGCTATATGACGAAAAACCCGAGTATAAGTATATCGTAGTGAATTTTAAACAAACGCAAGTGTATAAAAATGTTTAACATTAAAAGATGCGAAACTATACTTAGAGAAGATTAAAACATTTTACGAGCGAAAAAATATGGATGTTTACATTACAGAACATTCACATTCAATAGTTGTATCAAGCGTCGCACAATATATCTTTTTTGTGGATTTGTCAAATTTATGTTAAAATATATATTTTTTAAAGTGTTAGTTGTATATATTATAACATAAAATTAAATAAAAAATGTTGTTTATTTTACACCATTTTTTAT
>USNP01000053.1 GCA_900556165.1 uncultured bacterium | reverse complement strand
AACTAATACAACTTCAATGATTGTAAATCCTCTCTCTCTTAAAAAAATTTTTTCTAACCATAACCTTATTATATCCTTTTTGTATTATATTTTCAATGCTAAAAACCCGAGCGTAAACTCGGGAAAAACTAAGGGCGAAGTGTTTCTTTTTTGATCAGATAAATGAATTGCGTCAATTTTCCATTGGCTCCATAAAACAAACCTTTCGAATTAGACTCACTTAATTCCAATTTATCACGATCATAAATCCTGCCCTTTTCAATCTGTAAAATAACTCGTCGAGAATTATTTAAAACTTGCAGTTCGATGTTATTTCGCATAGTAATCGCAAGTTCTGTTTCGAAACATTCAACCAAAACAACAATTTCGCGTGAGCAATTTTTATGTAGATATGCGGTTGTTCGAAAGCATTCGTTTGTATTTTCGAAAGACAGAAGTGGCACGCTTTGAATATGCGAAAAACCAACTTTATTGAGAGATTCCTCAATCGCTTCCTTTTTGAATTTTAGATTAGCCATTTTAGACCTCCATAATGAAATGTACTTTTATAGAGATATAATTATAACTTTAAAATGTAATAAAGTCAAGAAAAAACCCAGCAATTGCTGGGTGAAAACAGTTATCTTGCGAAAAATTTATGTCTTCTTTTAAATTCATCTTTAAGATCTTCGAAAAACATATTCGCTTTTTCTTGGCACTGTTTTAGGAGTTCGACATGTAATTGATTACCATAAAATAAATACTCTTCGGTTGTATCGTTAATATATTTGTGCTGATAAACCTTTGTTATTGAAATTTCATCGTTTCTTCCTGATGTTTTGAAGTTTAGACCATTGTTTGTGGATGCTGAGAAATTCACAACATTTCCATAATGGTAAATTTTAACAACTAGCGAATTTCTATGCTTATCGTAAATTTTTGCAGTAATATTGATTAATGAACCTTGGGGTGTTTTTTTAGCTGGTATTTGGATTTGAATATTTTTAAATCCAATATTCTCAAGCGTTTCAATCAGAAAATCTTGAGAGAAGAAATTTTCTCTGTGTAATTTTTGATTCGTGGTACTTACATTAAAAAACTGAAGAAATGTATTTATAAACATACACGTTTTACCTCTTTTGAAAATTACTTAAACCAAGTGGCTTAGCTTTAATATTCTACCATAAAACGCACTAAATGTCAATGTTTAAATTACGATTCCACCACCTAAACAAACTTCACCCAAATAAAACACAACACTCTGACCACTTGTGATTGCACGCTGTTCATCTGCAAGTTTAATTTTTGCAGTTCCGTCGTTTTCGAAAAATATTTTTGCATTTACGAGTGGCGCACGGTGGCGAATTCGAACTTGAATTTCTGCGCCATTTTCAACTTCTTGGTTAATCCAATGAATTGCTGAAACATTAATTTGATTTGCCCAAAGTTCACCGTTGTTTATATCTGTTGTAACAAAAACTTCGTTAGTTTCCATATTTTTTCCGCAAACATAAAATGGCAAGCCTCCACCAATATTTAAACCGTGACGCTGACCTAAAGTATAAAAAATTGCTCCGTCGTGCCATCCGAGAACTTCTCCCGTATTTTTATCGATGATTTTTCCAGGTTTTTGTTCGGGAATAAATTGTTTCAAAAAGTCGCGAATTCCAATTTTACCAACAAAGCAAATCCCTTGTGAATCTTTCTTTCTTGCAGTAAAAAGACCGCGCTCTTTGGCCATTTCGCGCACTTCTGGTTTGGTGAATTTGCCGAGTGGAAGTAACGTTCGACCCAAAGCTTCACCGCGTACTCGATATAAGAAATATGTTTGATCTTTATTTTCATCTTTGGCGCGTAGAAGTTCGCCATCTCCACTTTTCGAAAAATCAAAACTATCGCCAGTATTTTTAGTAAAGGCATTTCGAACACCAGCATAATGCCCGGTTGCAATCAGATCTGCACCATCTTCAATTGCAGCTTCAAGAAAAAGTTTAAATTTAACTTCCTGATTGCACATAATATCTGGGTTTGGCGTACGTCCAATTTTATACTCATCGAGCATATATTGAACAACTTTTTCACGATAATCTTTTTCAAAATCAAAAACTTTAAAATCAATTCCAAGTTGAACTGCGACTCGTTTTGCGTCTGTTAAATCTTCTGCCCAAGGACATTTCATTCCAGGTAAATCTTGAGTCCAGTTTTTCATATAAACACCTGTCACATCATATCCCTGCTCCTTCAAAAGTGCCGCCGTTAGCGAAGAATCAACACCACCGCTCATTCCAACATATACTTTAATTTTTGAGTTATCCATTATTATGCTCCTATATAAAATCTAAAAATTCCAAAAAGTTCGCTCATCGAAAGATACCAGCCACGCAATTTTACCCACCAGAATTCGTTCCAATCTGGATCATTCATAACTGGTGCTGAAATAATTTCAACACCTGAGCCTTTAAGCGCTTTTTCGAACTCTAATTTTGCTCGCGCTTGGTGGTATTTTGAAGTTGTTAAAATTACGCGTTTGTATCCGTTTTGCTTGAGTATTTTTGCCGTAAATTGCGCATTCTGATGAGTGTTTTGCGCTTGTTCTTCAAGTAGAATTTCATCTTGAATAATTCCACTCCCACGAGCCAAATTTGCCATTTGTCTTGCATCGCTTGGAATTTTTGGGTCTGAATTCGCACCCGAGAAAATTAACTTTTTCGCGCTCACAGATTTAAAAATCTCAATAGCCTTGCGAGTTCGTAAAGATGTATTTCCGCCAGAAATTGCTACCACGGCATCAAAATTTTGCGAACACTCGCCGTTTTCATAATTCGGGCAGATCTCGATAAGCTGATTTTTATCACTAATAATTAATGTTGTACTGACTATAAAAATCACAAAAAATCCAATTAAAGCTAAAATCCAAGCAAAAAATTTCATCATCTATTTCTGAATCCTTTTAAATTCCGCTTTGATTGTTTTTGAAATTATTTCGGCCGCGCGTTTCGTGTTTTCTTCGTTTGAAAGTTTTCCAAGAGAAATTCGCAAACTTCCATCCGCTTCGTCGTCGGTTAATCCCATTGCTGTTAGGGTGTGAGAGCGCACACCTTTATTTGCTGCGCAAGCCGATCCAGTTGCTACCAAAACGCCCTGTATTTCGAGCGCAAAAACCATTCGCTCAGCATCAATTCCAGGGAAAGAAACTGAAATATGGCTCGCAAGTTGCTTTTTCGAATTTCCAAGAAAAATCATTTCTTCTTCTGAAAAATTATCGCGCAAAATCTTTTTGAAAATTTCTTTTAATTCTCGAAGGCGCTCATTTTCTTTTTTGCGGTGTTTTTCTGCTAACTGAATTGCTTTTGCAAAACCAATCACATTTGGAACGTTTTCGGTGCCACTACGCAAATTTCGTTCTTGCCCGCCGCCAACGATTTGCGCGCTAAATTTAATTTCTCGATTTGCCCACAAAAGCCCGGTTTGTTTTGGTCCATAAATCTTGCCAGCGTTTAAGGTTAACATATCAACGCCAAGCCTCGCAACTGAAATATCAATTTGGCCAACACCTTGGCTTGCATCAGAATGAAGATATATCGGCGTTTTTTCGCCATTCGAAAGTCGACGCATTCGTTCTTCGCGGATAATTTCCGCAATTTTCGAAATTGGTTGAATTACGCCTGTTTCATTATTTGCAAGCATAACCGAAACAATTTTGGTCTTTGGTGTAATTTTTGCGCGCAAATCTTCGAGATCAATCACGCTATCTTTTTTAATTTTAATTAGTTTTCGAACACCATATTTTTCAGCTGAATTCAAAACTGCATGATGTTCAAATTCGCCAACAAGGATTTCATCGCCATTTTCTTTCGAAGCTGCCGAAAATGCCAAATTGATGCTTTCGGTTGCACCAGCGGTCATTACAATCTCATCGCTTTTTGCGCCAATATTTTTTGCAATTTCGTGTTTTGCATCTTCGTAATCTCTTCGAACTTCAAGCGCTTGAACATAAGGTGCGCTCGGATTATAAAATTTTTCGCTAAAATACGGCATCATCGCCGCTAAAACTTTTTCACTCACAGGTGTTGTGGCTGCGTGGTCAAGATAAATAATTTCTTTGTTCATCTTTAATAGTATAACACATTTTTAAAAAGTTGACAAAAATTATTCTCTATTTTTTGCTATTTTTTCAGAAATTTTTAACGGACTTTTTGAATTCAAAATTTCCTCAATTTCATTTTTCGAAAGGCTTTGCCATTTTTTAATTCGGTGATTAAATATTTCAATCTCAATATTTCTCTGCGGTATTTTTTGCTTTTTGCTCCAATCTATAATTTTTGAAAGATTTTCTGGCTTAAAAACAAAGCCTTCATACCCATATTTAAAACAGCTAAAGCTTAATCTATCGCCAATTTTAGCTTTTCCGCCGTTATCTTTTTTGCGTTCTTTCAATAATTCTGAAAAATCTAAAATTGCAAAATCCGGATATTCAAGAGCTTCGCCATACAACTGATTTTTTTCATCTTCGTTTTCTTTCCAAGACATTTTTTGTGCTTGTTTAAATTTCTCGGCATTTTTAGGGTTTCGAAACAGAAAAATGTCAGTTCTAACTTTAGTTTTAGCTTTATTTTCTTTCAAAGCTATAATCATATTTTTCGAAAAGAATAATTTAAAAATTACGAGCCAAATTTTGTCGCTAATTTTTGGGTAAAAACT
>USNP01000052.1 GCA_900556165.1 uncultured bacterium | reverse complement strand
TGAAAATTTGATAAAATATAAACATAAGAATAATCTAAAAGGAAAAGTGGTGGAAAATTATTTCGAAAAAATTAACCGACGGCGAATTGGTCAAAATATTGAAGATGTTAGTGAGTTTTATGAAGCGATTGAGCGTGCAAATTTAACTAAAAAACTATCTCCAGAACGCCCTTATGTTTATTTTACGATGGAGGTTTATGACAAAAGTAACGGCATTAAAGGTGGTGGTGGCTTGGGTGTTTTGGCGGCTGATACGCGAAGGGTAGCTGAAAAGCTTGAAATTCCATTTGTTTGCGTAACGCCGTTTTATCGAAGAGAGCTTCATCAGTCAATCCATAATCTTGACCAACGGGAAGAATTTATTTCAGTAAATCCTGAGGAGTTTGGCTTTGAATATCTTGATGATGTTGAAATTTACACCGAAAATATGCCGCCAGCACGCTTGAACATTTTTCAAAAAATTCTTGGTTCAACGCGATTTTTGACAATGGGTGAGAGTAATTTTGGCGAACTTTACGCCGGTGACGGATCTGGTGATCATCGGCTTTATCAAGAAGTTTCGCTCGGTTTTGGTGGATATAAGGCACTTAAAATGGTTGGATTAAAGCCCTCGGTTATTCAGTTGAATGAAACCGCCACGATTTTTGCAGCTGTTGCTCGGCTTGATGAGCTCGTTCGAAATGGAATGAATCTTTATGAGGCTATCGTCTATGTTCGAAAACATACACTCTACACAAATCACACTTTAGTTCAAGCGGCAGAAAGTGAATTTTCTTTCGACCAATTTAGCCGAATTGTAATGCCAAATATTGAATCTTCGGCTCTAAAAACTTGGATTTCAGGATTATTTAGAGAAGATCGATTGAAGCTTTCAACTTTAACAATTGAGCTTGCGGAAGCAAAAAATGGTGTTTCTCGACTTCATGCAAATGTTGCAGATTATCGAGACATCAATGGCGATAAGGTTAAATTTAAAGCTGTGACAAACGGAATTGATTTGCCAACTTGGGTTTTGGCGGATATTTTAGAAGATTTTCGAAAAAAAGATATTTTTGATAAATTCGATTTACCAACGGAGAATTATAAAGAGAATTTAGCAAAAATTAGTGCAAAAGATATTCGAGATTTTAGAAAGATTGGTCGAAGAAAATTGAATGAGATCTTGAAGCGCAGAAAAGATCAATATGGCAAGATTGTTCAGATCCCAGAAGATGCGATGCTTTTTGATTTTAAGCGGCGATTTGTCTCGTATAAGCGTCCTTGGATGCCTTTCGAAAATATGGAAGAATTGCGCCGAATTTTGCGTGAAAATAATGCGCATTATATTTTGGCGGGAAAAGTTCATCAAGGCGATGTTGAAATGCGCGCAACTTTAAATTCGGTGCTTTCAAAAATTGAATCTGATGATTTTTTGCGCGAGCGAGTTCATTTTATTCAAGATTATGATGAAGAATTAGGCTTGGCTTTGGCAGTTGGTTCGGATGCAGCAATTAATGTACCGATTGTTGGGCTTGAAGCTTGTGGAACTTCGTTTATGAAGGATTTGGCAAATTTAAAACTTTTAATTTCTACGAATGATGGTGGTGTTGCGGACATTTCTCCTACACCTTGTTTGGAGGTTAGCGGTGTAAATTATGACGATGAATTAAGGTCTTTGTATCTTCAAATGAATCGTGCTGGGCAGATTTTTAAAGATGATTATCTTTTGGAAAAACAAGTTCAAAAACAGCTTCAAGGATATATTCCAGTAGTTTCAGGCTCTCGAATGATGAAAGATTATTTACGACTGATTTTTGGAAAATAGCAATTTTAAAACCCGCAAATTGGCGGGTTTTTTAACGATAATTATTCCTTGTATGTATTTCTAAGTAAAATATACTTCAGAAAGAGTGGATCGTTTTTGCTAACGCGTAAGATTCTTTTAGTTGAAATTTCTGAATTATCTCCCACTCGAGTTGCGAGATCTGAAGATTTCAGCGGAGATTTTCCAGAAAAATCAATAGGTTTAGTAATTATAATACGGTTTTCTGGTAAAATTTCTTTAATTTCAGCAATAGTTATGCAAGCGTCTCCGTTTGATTTTTTGCTATACAAAACTTGAATAATTTCGTTTTTCTTAAATTTCATAAATCAACCTTTCTAATTTATCGTGCAGAATATAAGCCGTTAATGATTTTTGTCACCTTTGTTTAAATTCTTTTGCGTTTTTTTCCGCAGAGCTGAATCTTTTTGCGTAAAGACTTGCTTCTTTTCGTGACAAATTTCGAACTAATTCTTTTGGAGTCAAAATTCAATGTTCATTACGCTTAATATCCGGTTGTAGATTCTTTAAATTCATCATCGTGGAATTTTAGCCAAATTTGACGATTTTGTTCATCTCCTTTTTTAAATTAGCTTATTGAAAGCGATTCGGTGATGACTTCGAAAACCGGTGATTCTGCCAATTAGGATTCCGTCGATACTTGCATATTGCGGATCAACATATTCGGGCCGTGTAATCACGACTAATTGATTCTTATGAAACATTACAATGTGCCTCCAATTTAAAGCCTTTCGGCTATAGGATTTTACTATAATAACATAAAAGATATAAAAAGTCAAATTAAAAGCCCTCGAAAATTTTCGAGGGTAAAGGGGCAGCAGTTTCTATCTCTCTTCAGCCGAGTCCCAATGCGGAACTCTATTTAAGGAAGATGAAGTTGTTTTTTGCTGCGATTGTTGTGGCCAAACTCTTATTTGGTCGCCAGTTAATGTGCGCATTGTATTTTCTGCCATACAATGTTCCTCCTTTTTAAGTCCGTGGACTGATTTTTATATAATATCATTGTTTTTTGAAAAAGTCAATAGATTTTATGAAAATTGGCAAAAGTTTCGAAAATGTGCTAAAATAATAGTTAATTATGGCTACAATGAAAGAACTACGCGAAGAGCGATTAAGGAAATTAGAAGAAATTAAAAATCTCGGCTTAAATCCGTATCCGGCTAAAACTGAACGCACTGCAATGGCGGGTGAGATTGTGAACAATTTTGACTCAATGGAGGGTAGTGAAGTAAAAATTGCTGGTCGAATTGCCGGTATTCGAAAATTTGGCAAGTTAGCATTTATTGTTTTGCGTGATTTTTCAGGTAAGATTCAGCTTTTTATTACTGCGCAAAATTTGGCAGAAACTTCTGCGGAAAATAATTTGATCGGTTTAAGAAATTTGAATTTATTGGATACTGGTGATTTTGTTCAGGCAAATGGAAAAGTGATTCGTTCGAAAACTGGCGAAATATCGATTGAGACTAATGAACTGAAATTGCTTTCGAAATCTCTTCGACCAATGCCAACTGAGCAAGACGGATTTACGAATAAGGAAGAACGTTTTCGCCGGCGCTATGTTGATATGAATGTGAATTTAGATGTACGTGATCGTTTCGTGCGTCGTTCGAAATTTTGGCAAGCTACACGCGACTTTTTGAATAATCGTGGATTTTTCGAAATTAATATTCCAGTGCTTGAGCACACTACCGGTGGAGCGGATGCTAATCCGTTCGTGACACATATGGATGCACTGGATAACGCTCAATTTTATTTGCGAATCAGCCATGAATTACCTTTGAAGCGATTATTAGGTGCTGGCTTTGAAAAAGTGTATGATCTTGGCCCACGTTTTCGAAACGAGAATTATTCAGATGAACATTTGCCTGAGCACGTCGCAATGGAATGGTATGCAGCTTATTGGGATTGGCGCGACGGTTTGAAATTTCAAGAAGAAATGTTTAAATATGTTTTGCAAGAAACTTTCGGAACTTTACAATTTAAGCTTGGTAATTTTAATGTTGATCTTTCAAAAAAGTGGGAAGAGTGGGATTATGCTGAAACAATTGAAAAGCGTTATGGATTAAACCCCTACACTTGTTCGCTTGATGAAGTTAAAAATGCACTAAAAGCAAATGGTTTAGAAGTTGAACAAACTGAAAACAAAGCTCGCGGAATCGATAAGCTTTGGAAAAATATTAGAAAAGATGTCGCAGGGCCAATTTGGCTGGTCAATACGCCAACTTTCATTTCGCCACTCGCGAAGACTCACACTGATCGACCAGAGATGACTCAGCGTGCACAAGTAGTTATTGCGGGGTCGGAATTATGTAATCTGTTTAGCGAATTGAATGACCCAATTGATCAGTTAAACCGATTTGTTGAACAGCAAAAAATGCGTGATGATGGCGATAATGAGGCGATGATGCTTGATATTGATTATATTGAAATGCTTGAATATGGAATGCCACCAGCTTGTGGGATGGGTTATTCCGAGCGTGTTTTCTGGATTTTTGAAGGAGTTACTGCGCGTGAAGGTGTGCCTTTTCCACAATTAAAGCATGAAATCTCAGAAATTACGAAAGATATTTACCCAGAGCTAAATCTCTAGTATTCAATAAATATGTTAAAATAATGTACGAATTGAGCTTTTTAAAAGTTCCAATTCGTACATTTTATTTTTCGAAAGTCAAAAAAACTCTTTTGAAATTTGCTTTTTGGCGCTGAGTCTATAAAAAATTATGGATTCGGTGCTGAAAAGCAAAAATAGAAAAGAGGAAGAAAAAATGATTTCAGATAAATTTATTGAAGGTGAAAATAAAAATGGCGCAGAAATTGTAAATTTAACTCCGCACAAAATTTTAGTTTTTGATGAAACCAACAAAGTTGTCTGCGAAATTGCTTCATCTGGCGTAGCACGTGCAGAATCAGAAATTGTTACAAGTGGAA
>USNP01000051.1 GCA_900556165.1 uncultured bacterium | reverse complement strand
GCTGTTGTGATTTGGTTTTGTGCTAGGATTAGGAAGTTAAACCGCTAAATATATAAGCGATATTATTTTGAGTGATGATAATTTAAAACAATTATTATAATATGTTAAGGATATAAGATTGTTTTGGTTATTTTATTATTGGAAATTTTATTCTAATTGTATCTATTTAGATTTTTTTGACAAATCTTACTACGGATTCTGTAATGATCATTTTGATTGGATTAGATTTGGTAAATGATTATATTATATTTTATTCGATAATTTTTGAATAAAATCATAAATTTTTCGAATAATCTTGTGATATTATTTTTGCACAATAATTAAACTTCTTGAGTATTTCAAAAGTCACTATGTAAAAATTGATTTCTGTAAGTTTAAGCGTGTTTATTTCGCTAATCATATTGGTTTGAATCTGTAAACTCGCCAACTTTAACTCATGAAAAGTTTTCAAAATAAAGCAAAATTAAAATAAACAGCCTCTTTACAAGGCTATTTATTATTGTGTCTATTCGAAGCGATAAAGAGTTGTATTACGGAGGTTAATATAATAACTGAACATACGAACCAAAATTGGCTAATATTTGGCAGATTGAATTCGAAAAATTCTCGTAGAACGGGTGCGCTGAAAATTACGCCGGTGAAAATTAGAGTTCCAATGATATAGATAGTTCTTCGAATTTTATTATTTTTGGAAGCTTTTGAGCCAAGAAAAATTTCGCTTAAGATTGTTACAAAAACGCCAAACCATGCGGTTGAGATTACTACTGTAGAAAGAATTCCATGCACTGTTATTTTATCAATCAATTCTCCACCAGCATGAATATATAGACCTGTATAGATAAACGAAATTGCTAAACCACTCAAAATTGCAATTGGCATAATTGAATATAAGGTATCTCGCCAGAAATTTTTAGGGTTGATTTTTTCTCTAGGAATTGGTGGGAAGAGAGTTGTCAAAATTGTTGGAAGTGTCACGAGAATGAAATTCATATAGGTGATATGGCGTGGAAGGAATGGATAATTAATCCCAGCAAGCATTGTTGTGAAGAGAATTGTTACACCAAGGATAATTTTATGAAAGAAAAGTATAGCAATCATTTCAATTGAAAGCATTATTCGGTTTCCAATTTTAACACCGTTTGGTAGTGATGTGAATGAATTATCCATCAAGACTAGATCTGCAACTCTCCTTGTAGCCGGTGCTCCATCGAACATTGAAATCCCTAAATCTGATTTTTTAATCGCCAACGCATCATTTACACCGTCGCCAATCATTCCAGTGTAAAATTTATTTTTTTGAAAAACGCCAATAATTTTCTCTTTTTGCTCTGGTAAAACTCGTGCAAAGATTGTATTTTCGAGAACTGCTTTTTTAAATTCTTCTTTTGAAAGTTCGGCGAGCTTTGCTCCAGTGATAAACTTTTCAGCATTTTTTACACCAGCTTCAGAAGCAATAAAACTGACCGTTCTAGGATTGTCACCAGAAATTACGCGAATTGAAACTCCACGCTCTTGTAAGAAGTTAATTGTTTCTTGGACATTTGGTCGAAGTGCATTTTTAAGTGTAATTATAGCAATTGGCGAAAGTTTTTCGTTTTCTAAAAGATTTTTAATTTTGCCTGATTTTTCAAATTTAGCAAGTAAAAGAACGCGAAGACCTTTTGAGGCAAGCCCGTCGATCTCTTTCGAAAGTTTATTGAATTCAGATTTATTTGCAAGATTTTTCAAGATAAATTCTGGTGCGCCGAAGACAATCGACTCTTCGGTTGATTTATTTTTTGAAAAAGTCATTCCTGAGAGTTTTCGCGAGCTTGAAAAAGCCATATAATCTGTTATTTTGATTTTTTTGCTTTCTTTAAATTCATTTAAAATTGCTTTTGCTGTGGTATTTTTTTCGGTAGATTTGGAGTTTAACGCATTTAAAATTTCACCAATTTCAACTTTAGAAAAATTAGAGTTTAAAATTTCGCAAGAATTAAATTTGATTTCGGGCGAGGTTAAAGTTCCAGTTTTATCGGTTGCAAGAACTTCAAGAAGCGCCATATCTTCGATAGCTGAGATTTTTTGTGGCAAAACTTTTGCTTGAAGTAATTTTAGTGAGCCATAAGCGAAGAAAAGCGAGCTGGCGAGAAGTAGACCTTCTGGAACAACAACAACCGCAGCCGAAGTGATTGTTTTGAGGATCGTTGTTGGGTCTTCATGGAAAAAGAAGAAATAAACTACGCAAATAACTATTGCAAGTATCAATGCGAACCAACTTAATCTTGAAATAAGCTTGGAGATTTTTTGCTGAATTGGTGTGAGTTTTGGTTTGTAATTTTTGAGTTTTGAAGTCATTTGACCGGCTTCGGTGTTCGCTCCAACAGCTAAAACTTCGGCTTCGGCATCGCCAGAAACTACGATTGTGCTAGATAAGATTTTATCGCCAATAGTTTTCGAAATTGCGTCGCTCTCGCCAGTTAAAATTGATTCATTAACTTCGAAAGAGCTTGATTTTGTGATTTTTGCATCAGCCGGGATTTCGTCGCCAGCTTTGAGGGTTATTTTATCGCCAACTTTAAGTTCGGTGAAGAGGATTTCAACTAAATTACCATTGCGAAAAACTCTTGCTCGTGGTGCGCTCATCAATTCGATTTTTCGAAGGGTTAAGTATGCGCGGATTTCTTGAATGCTTCCAATTAAAGAATTAACGAGAATTACGAAAGAAATAAACCAAGCATCTCGAAATTCACCAACGAGTAAAAGCCCTCCTGCCAAGATAAAGATTGCAATTGATATTGGAGAAATAAAGTTTCGAAAAATAATTGTTTGGATATGCTTCATGTAAATAATTATAACACAAAACATAAAAAATAGCCCGGTTATTGCAAACTAAGAGAGTTCACATCTATGGACTATTTTGGGGATAATATATCTGAACTTAAAAAACGAATTAAAGAAATAATTATCTATGAGTTGTTATAATACAAGGTGCGAATAAAATCAATAGAAAAATCAAAAAAGTTCTACTTGCGTGAGCAAAAGGCCTGTGCTATAATAAAAATATTATGAAATCTTTTAAAAAGTATCTTAATAATTTCAAAAAACAACTTAATACTTTTCTAAAAAAGTATCTTTCGAAAAAAACTCAGCAAAAAATCAAAGAAAATCTACAAATTGGCAAAAAAATCATTCAAAGTAAGGCTTTTTTTGTTGGATTTTCGGTGATTTGTGTTTATCTTTTAGGAGTTTTTCTGACAAAATATATTTTGAGTTTACAGTTTGGCGGCTGGGAGAAGGCTGAAACTTTTCTTTCTGAGAATAAAGAAATTGCAGCTTTTAGCGCTACTGTGACGATTCTATTGAGTTTTTTGTTCGTGGGTATTTTTCGAAATTGGCGAATTGCGATAGGGATTCTATATTCATTCGCAACGATAATAATGTATATTAACACTGAGAAAATGGCTTCGAGAAATACGCCTTTTTTGCCTGAGGATTTAGCGATGTCGAGCGAAGCTGATGGTTTAGCTTCAATGATTAATTTTGACCGATTTTCGAATATGATTTTTACGGTTGGATTTATTATAATAATTACGATTATTGCGAATAAAATTTCAAAAAAAATCTGGAATTTTAAGCTTTCGAAAAAACGGAAACTTGTGATTTTTATTCCGCAGATTGTTTTGGTTTTGACTTGTTTTTATCTTTTGGATTTACATACATTAGAGATTCGAAATTTAAGTGGAAAGGGAACTTTTATTAAAGTTGAAAAGCTTAAAACTTCAGTTGATTTAACAGACCAAGCGTATAACTACCAGACTAATGGGTATATTTTGGGAACGATTTCAAACCTTCAAGAGAAAACTCAAAAAGAGCCAGAAGGATATTCGAAAGAAGCTATTCAAAAGATTATTAAAAAATATCAGACTATTGCTGAGGAGAGAAATAAAGATCGCAATAAATTAAATGACGAGAAAGTTAATGTTGTCTATGTGATGAGTGAGAGTTTTATTGATCCTGCACTCGCGAAACATATTTATGATTATGGTAATAAAGAGCCAATTCCATATACAAAAAAGATTTTAAAGTCGAAAAGTTCGGGCTGGGCAGCTTCAAGTGAATATGGTGGCGGAACTGCGAATGTGGAATTTGAAGCTTTAACGGGATTAAGTAACTTTTTCTTAAACTCAATACCTTACTCCTCGATCGTTCCAGGAAACAAAGAAACTCCATCGGTTGTTAAGAATTTCAACGAAAATGGCTATAAAACAATTGCGATGCATCCATATAATCGAAATATGTATCGCCGTGAAACTGTCTATCCAAATCTTGGTTTTCAAGAATATAAAAGTGCCGAGAATTTTAAAAATAATTCAAAAATTGATAATTCAAAATATATTTCTGACGAATCCGCTTTTAATGAGGTGATAACAGAGCTGAAAAGTAGTTCAAAGCCTGAATTTATTCATCTTGTAACAATGCAAAATCATATGCCATATGAGGAGGACGCGTATAATAAAAAGAATTTTACGGTTCAAGCAAAAAATGGAGGAAATCAGGAAAATTCAAAAATGGTTCAAGCTTATCTTGAGGGGATTTCGCGTTCTGATAATGCAATGAAGAAATTTATTTCTGAAATTGAGAAACTTAATGAGAAAACGATTGTTGTATTTTGGGGTGATCACTGGCCAGGAATTTATGGTGAAATGTTCGAAAAAGAATTGAATAAAAATGATATCCGTCGCACGCCGCTTTTCGTTTATTCAAATTTCGAAAAATATAAAGAAGATTTGAAAACTTCGAGCTTAATATATAATCAAAATTTGGTGCTAAATTCGGTCAATTCAAAACTTTCGCCGTTTCA
>USNP01000050.1 GCA_900556165.1 uncultured bacterium | reverse complement strand
TGGTATTCTTAGCACTACCAGCACTCCAACGATCACAAAGAGATACGCAGCGAAAACAGACGATTTCGAGAATTGCTGCAGCTCTGGAGCAAGCAAGGGTGAATAATAAAGGTGTGTATTTTAGTGATTATGCAAACAATAATCAGTTAGAGAGTTTTGTTCAGAACTATCTCCGTCCGCACGAGAGTGAATATGTAGATCCTTCGACAGGTCGGTTTTATGCATTTTTAAAATGTGGCTCCAAAGTTAATTGTGGAACCGGTGAAGGTCAAGATAAAATTGAAGTTGGTGAGATTTATTATAATTCAAAAGCTACTTGTGGAGATAATGGTCGATTTATTGATCAATCCGGTAATGCAACAAATTTCATCCTTCTTACTCGTCTTGAGGTCGGTGGGCTATATTGTTTTTCTTCATCAAACTAATTTCAAAAGTTAAAACAATAAAACGGCTTTTTGCGGAGCTGTTTTTTGCTTGTGAGATTTTATTTTTGGAAGCTTTTTTGTGATTAAATTTTGTAAGAAATATGGTTATGTTTTTATGGATTTTTAAAAGCGTTTATGGTAAAATAGATATAGGAAAATTAATAAAAAGGAGACGAAATGTCTAAAAAAATTGCAATTAACGGATTTGGGCGAATTGGTCGCAATGCCTTTAAGCTTGCTTTTGAGCGAGACGATATTGAAGTTGTCGCGATTAACGATTTAACGGATACAAAAACTTTAGCTCATCTTTTAAAACACGATTCAACTTATGGAACTTATCATTATGATGTTTCTTATGACGAAAATTCGATTTTTGTTAATGGTAAGCAAATTCGTGTTTTGGCAGAAAAAGATCCTGCTCTTTTGCCATGGGGTGAATTTGGTGTTGATGTTGTAATTGAAGCAACTGGTCTTTTTGTTCAACCTGATAAGGCTCGTGCACACATTAATGCTGGTGCGAAGAAAGTGGTTATTTCTGCACCTGCGAAAGGTGAAGGTGCGAAATTTATTGTTCTCGGCGTAAATGAACATGAATTGACTCGCGAAGATGATATTATTTCGAACGCAAGTTGTACGACAAACTGTATTGCACCGGTGATGGCGATTCTTGAACGTGAATTCGGAATCGAAAAGTCGCTGATGACAACTGTTCATTCATATACTGCTAGCCAGCGAATTTTGGATGCGCCTGCGAAAGATTTGCGCGAGGCTCGCTCGGCGGCTGAAAATATTGTTCCAACTACAACTGGTGCGGCAATTGCTACGGCAAAAGTTATTCCTTCGCTTGTTGGAAAATTCGACGGGCTTTCGGTTCGTGTTCCAACGGCAGTTGTTTCTTTGAGTGATATTACAGCTGTTTTGAAACAGGATACTACAAAAGAGGAAATCAACGAAGTTTTCAAGCGCGCTGCCAATGACCCATTTTATCAAGGAATTTTAACTGTAACGGAAGAACCTCTTGTTTCGACTGATTTTAAGGGAAATTCACACAGTACAATTGTTGATCTTGAATTGACTAATGTTGTTGGTGGAAATTTGGTAAAAGTTGTGGCTTGGTATGATAACGAATGGGGTTATTCAAACCGCTTAGTTGAAATTACAGCAGATGTAGCTGCGAATATTTAAGGAATTTAAAATGAAGATTTTTATTGGCGCGGATCATAGAGGTTTCTATCTTAAAGAAAAAGTTTTCGAATATTTAAAAAAAGCCGGATATAGTGTTGAAGATATCGGCGGATTTGAATATGACCCAAATGATGATTTTCCGGAATTTGCACGCGTGGCAGTTTCGAAAATTCGCGCCAATGAAAAAGATGACCCGCGGGCGATTTTGATTTGTGGCGGAGCACAGGGGATGGGAATGGCAGCAAACCGATATAAAGGTATTCGTGCCTCTGTCGTCTGGGAGCCTGAAGAAGCAAAATGGACTAGAAACGATAACGATAGTAATGTTATTTGCTTGCCGGCTCGTGTTTTTGATAAAGACGAAGCTGAGAGAGAGTGGAAAGAAACTATTGATATTTGGCTCAAGACTCCATTTGCGGCAGCTCCACGATTTATAAGAAGAAATAAACAGATTGATGAGGTATAGATGTCGATAATAGCACCAGCAATTTTAGCAACAAATCCAGAAGAGTATAAAGCTCAGGTTGAAGCGATTTTTCCGTTTGCCGAAAGGGTTCATATTGATGTAACTGATGGTGAGTTTACACCAAATTTAACTTTTCCAGAAACGCAAATTTGGTGGCCACAAGAGTGGAAAGTTGATATTCATATGATGGTTGCACGACCAAGCGAGCATATTGAAACTATTATTCAACTTAATCCAAATATGGTGATTTTTCACGCTGAGGTTGAAGAAGATCTGGTGCCAATCTTCGAAAGGCTTAAAAACGAAACAATGATTAAACCGGCTGTTGCACTTCTTCGTTCAACTGTTCCAGAAACCGTAGCGCCAGCAATTCAAGCAGCTGAGCATGTTCTTGTTTTTAGTGGAAATCTGGGTGAAATGGGTGGTCGTGCAAGCATGATGCAACTTGAAAAAATCCGCTTAATCAAACAAATCAACAACAATGTCGAGATTGGTTGGGATGGTGGTGCTAATTTTTCGAATGTATTTAACTTGACTCAATCTGGTGTTGATGTTGTGAATGTCGGTTCGGCGATTATGCAATCGCAAAATCCTGAACAATCTTATCGTCAAATGGAAGCTGAAATCAACCGAAAAGGAGCAATTTAAAGGTGAATATTCCGAAAATTCTTTCGATTGGTGCTGTAACGCAAGATGTTTTTTTGGATAATTCGCCTGAATTTAGATTGATTTCAATGGCGAAAGATCAAGATGTGGTTGAATTTGATCTTGGTTCAAAAATTGATGTTCGAAATATTGAGATTTCGAGCGGTGGTGGAGCAACAAATGCTGCGACAACTTTTGTACGCCAAGGTTTAAGCTCGGGTTTTATGGGTGTGATTGGTAGTGACATTTCTGGTGAACAAGTTTTAAAAATGCTTGATGAGGAATCGATCGACACTTCACGTGTAGAGTTTTCGAAAAGATATAACACAGATTATTCAACAATCTTGCTTGCACCTAACGGTGAACGAACAATTTTAACTTATCGTGGGGCTTCAGGCCATATTTATGCGGATAATTTCGAATTAAAATATGGTGAATTTGATTGGGTTTATGTTTCGAATTTAGCTGGAAGGTTTGACTCGCTTGCGAAAATCTTTAAAGAATCCACAAAAAAAGGCGCAAAAATTGCTTGGAATCCTGGAAAAAATGAATTGCTAGAGGCTGAAAAAGTTCGAACTTTATTGCGAGATGTTGAGATTTTGATTGTAAATAAAGAAGAGGCGAGCTTGATCTTTGAAGGAGTTTCAGCAGAAGAATTGGTTAGAAATGGTTCAAAATTTGTGCCGGTGATGATTTTAACAGATGGACCTGATGGTGTTTGGGCGATTTCTGGAGATAAAATGATTCGTGCGGGAATGTATGAAGATGTGCCTTCAGTTGATCGAACTGGTGCTGGCGATGCTTTTGGTTCGGGTTTTGTGAGTCAATGGGCTCAAGGTGCGAACCTTCAACAGAGCGTTTTGTTTGCGAGTGCAAATTCAACGGCAGTAATTCAACATTTGGGTGCGAAAAAAGGAATTTTGTATAAAAATGCAAAACTTCATTCGATGCCGATGCGGGAGATTCAATTATGAGAAGTTATAAACTCTCAGAATTACTAGGATTGAGTGGTGCTTATGCGAGAAAATTCGAATTTGGTGTTTCAAAAATTGAAGCAAAAAAGCCGGAAATAAAAAGTGTTTCTGCACAAATTATGGCAGAATTATATCGAAAATCGCATGAAATTGAGCGCGAATTAGGATTTTCTGGCAATAATATTTTGATGATTGAGGCATTTTTGGCGTTAAAAAACCAGTTGAAGAATGAGGATTTCTGGCAAAAATTTGGTAATGCGGCATTTTTTTGTGAAGATGGTGTGGTTTCGGTAAATAAAAAAGATGTTGAAAATAACCAAAAAGAAAGAAATGTGGCAAATCATTCGAGAGATTTTTTCGAAAAAGAATTAAAAAAACAAATTCTTGAGAAGTACCAGCAGGAATTTTCGAAATATTCAGTAAAGCAAATAGAAGAAAAATTATTTTAAAAGGAGAAAAATGAGATATCAGATTTGTGTTTCAGGAGCAGCGACAGGTGATAGTGTTTTGGCTTCACGAGATTTAGCTTTTAGGCTTGGGCAAGAAATTGTTCGGCAGGGGAAAATTCTAACAACGGGTGCAACGGTTGGTTTGCCACATCATGCGGCTTTGGGTGCAGTTAGTGTACCAAATCGAACTGGTTTGAGTATTGGGTTTTCGCCAGCATCGAGTTTTCGGCAACATGTAAATACTTATAAATTACCGTTTAAGCCTTTTGATTATATTAATTTTACGGGGATGAGTTATGTTGGGCGCGATACACATTTGGTGCTTTCGAGCGATGCAGTGATTACAGTTGGTGGTCGAATGGGTTCACTCCACGAACTTGCAACTGCTTTAGAATCTCGTAAGGTTTGTGGTGTTTTACTTGGAAGCACGGCACTTGCTGATTATGTTCCAACACTTTTGCAAAATGTTGAAGCTCCAGGAACGAAAGATATCATTTATGATAACAATCCAGAACGTCTCGTTCGAAAAGTGATTGCAAGGCTAGATGAAAAAAATGCAGATTTTATGGCGCCAAGAGATGACGAACATCTTTCAGAAAAGCGCGCTGGGAACGGATAAGGCTAACCGCTCAATTTGGGCGGTTTTTGCTTTTTGTGTAAAGTAATTGATTTGAAAAAATAAAAATGATATCATTGTGAAAGTATATGTATATATTTAATAAAAAATATAGAGATTTTAAGCAGCAATACTCATACAGGTATTGTTCAGGGCTATATGAAAGAGTTTAGATTGGTAAAATAATCTTCGTGTAAGTGTAATTGT
>USNP01000049.1 GCA_900556165.1 uncultured bacterium | reverse complement strand
TAATTTTATCACTTTTTTGGACTATTTTCAAACCAAAAACAATCTTTCGAAAATCCGATTCTAATTCCGCCACCAATTTCTGCTTTTTTTCCAGATTGAATTGTCTTAATCTTTACCCAAAAATCTTGAATTTGTGCCCAAATCAAAGTTTTTCCACAATTTTCGAGACAAATTTTTTGCAAAATCTCACAAGCCACATTTTCATCAATTTGAATAAAAAAACTCCGCTTGAATTTTAATTTTCCGCCTTCTTCGAACGAAACTTCTGGTAAAATTTTTGAAATTTCAAAATCAATTTTTTGCTTTAATTCAATCTGTCTTTTCCATAATTGGTAAATTTCCTTAAAGTATTCTTATTTTCAATCTTTTTCCGAAAACGATTCCGCAAATATTTATTGCTAAAATTAGTTGAGTCTTCTTGCCAAACCAAGTTATGTTTTTTAGCATATTTCAGAATATCCTCTTTTTTAAGATGTAATAATGGCCGTTTTACACCTTTCGAATTCAAGCACGCCAATCCTCTCCAACCAGTTCCTCGATGTAAATTTATCAAAACTGTCTCAACTAAATCATTCAGATGATGTGCTGTAAAAATCTCAGCATTTTCTATTTTTGAAAGATGCTTTAAAAAAGCATATCGAGCTTTTCGGGCTTTTTCTTCACTGGAATTTTTACCCAAATTCCCACATTCAAATTCAAAACGCAAATCATATTTTTTTGCTAATTCTCTAACAAATTCCAGATCATCTTCGCTTTCTTTACCACGAATTCCGTGTTCAAAATGCGCAATAATTAAGTTTTTTCGAACCCAATCTTTTCCGTTTTTCTTCTCAAAAAAAATACTCAAAAAATCAAGCAAAACAATTGAATCAACTCCACCAGAAACCGCCACAATAATTTTCTTCATACAACAATTTTACCATACTTGAAATTCTAAATCGATTATGTTAAAATTTAAATAATGGAAAATGGTGGGGAAAAATCGAAAATTAAAGAAGTTAAATTCGAAAAATCTGTAAGTTTTGCGGCTGAAAGTATTATTGAAAATGCTTTAAATTTACACGCAACAGATGTCCATATTGAACCTCAAGAAGATTTTATTTTGGTGCGTTTTCGAATTAATGGTGTTTTAAAAAATATCAATAATTTTTCGAAAGATATGTCACCAAAAATTGTAAAATATTTTAAGCATCTTGGCGAACTAAATTTTAGTGAAAAAACTTTTCCGCAATCCTCAACAATTCAATACGGTGATGCACGAATTAGAATTTCAACGACTCCAGTTTTCTTAGGTGAAAAGATCACACTTCGTCTTATTCGCGCACGAAAAAGCCTTCGAAAACTAGAAGAAATAGGTCTTTGGGGTGAGAATCTTCAATCTATTCAGCAAATTTTACGACAACCTCGCGGAATATTTTTTACTATTGGTGAAGGAAATAACACGACCAACTTCGCAATTTTAAACGAATTAAATTCAAGTGAAAAAAACATCGTTACTATTGAAAAAACTATTGAAAAAACAATCCCAGGAATAAATCAAACCGAAATCAATCCAAGAATTGGACTTGATTATTTCGAAATGACAAAATCTGCTCTCAGTCAAAATCCAGATATTATTTACATTGATAATTTAAAAGACTCGAAAACTACTGAGCTAATTTTTGATGCTTCAATGCGTGGAAAATTCATTCTTGCAAGCCTACCTGTTCAAAAACTTAGCGAAGTTATTCCATTTTTGAATTATTTAAAAATTGAACCATTTTTAATTAGCGCAAATGTTCTTGGAATTTCTTCGCAATTATTAATTCGAACCGTTTCAAAAAAAGCTACCTCTCAAACGAAGATTTCGAAAGAAGAATCTGATTTGATTTTACAAGAATTTAAAACTACTGGGCGAAAAATTCACCAATTTGAAAAAGATTTTCGCGATAAAAACCATAAACAAAATTCACTTAGAACTTCAACAACTTCTATTTTAGAGTTACCAAAAATTCGAAAAAACATAAAACCCGAACTAGCTTTTTCTGGAAATACCGGAATTTTTGAAGTTTTAAACTTGATTGATGGTGAATTTTCAAAAGAAATCAAAAGTATTCTTCCACTAAAACTAACATCCGTTGAAATTGAAGAAATCCTCTCGACAAATAATTTCAAAAATATTAAGCTCGATGGACTTATAAAAACAATCCAAGGTGAAACAATTCTACCAGAATTAATGCGGAAAACTGGATTTTAAACTAAAAATTTGTTAAAATTGTAGTATAATTATGTTAATTTTAGCTTCAAAATTATTAAACACACCAATAATGGGGCTTCAAACTGGATCGCAACTTGCGCTAACCAGCGATGCTATTATCGATCCAAGCAATTTGCAGATTTTAGCTTACCGATTAAAAGCAAACTCTTTTTCAGGCGAAGAAATGCTTGTTCGAATCGCCGATATTCGAGAGCTTTCAAGGATTGGTTTTATTGTTGATTCCGGCGAAGACTTTATTCTACCAACAGATGTGATTAAAATTAAAGAAATTCTCGATTTAAATTTCGATCTTTTGAATTTAAAAGTTGAAGACGAAAAAGGAGTAAAGATCGGCAAAATTATTGATTATACTTTAAGTTTGTCAGATTTTTCAGTTCAACAACTACTTATTAAACGACCAATTTTAAAATCACTCAATGATCCAGTTTTAACAATTCACCGCTCGCAAATTACAGCAATTAATGACGAAATTCTAACAATTCGAACCGAAAAAGAAGTAAAACCCCAAAAGCGCGCCGAAAAAACTGAAAATTTCGTACCAAATTATATCAATCCGTTCAGAGATTAAAATTCCTCTTTCAAAATTGCTTGTTTAATCTCATCATATGAAAATCCTTGTCGTACTAAATATGCGACAAGTTTTTTTTCGTCAGTGTATTTTTTAGCCTTTTTTGCAATTATTTTTTGAATTTCCTCATCATCATTCCGGCTCGATTCACTTAAAATTTGCTCAATAATTTCGCTTGAAACACCTTTCGAAAATAGTTCGGATTTTAATTTTTTAATTGAACTTCCTTTTCTCCGGTTTCGATTTTCAACCCAAAATTTTGTAAATTTAAAATCATCAACATAACCTTTTTCAATCAATCTTTGTAAAGCCTGTTCTGCCGAAACTATCGAAACTCCTTTTTTCTCATAAAATTCACCCGTTTTTTTGTTTCGAAGTTTTCGATTTAACGTTTTTTTCCACAGATAATCACGAACTTCCTTTTCGGAATGTGGCCGCATCAAACAATAGTTAAGACCAAGAGCGTATAATTTTCCAAATTCACTCTGTTGTTCAAGATTCAAAATTTCATCTTCTGAAAATTTTGCGCCAATTTTAACATTCAATTGAGTTAACTGAAAAATATCCAAAGAAAATCGATATTTTCCGTTTACGAAAATATTAGCACGATTCGAATCTTTAACTGCTTGTTTTATATCCGTAATTGTAAAATATCCATCTTTAAAAACGTCTTCTTTTCGAAAACTCTTTTTTGTAACTTTTTCTTTAAAATCATTCTGATCAAAAATATCTAAAGCCATAATTTAAAATCAAATTAGCCCAAATTTATCGGGCTAATTATTTTATTCTTCAGTTTTTTCTTCGCTTGTAGTTTCTTCAACAAATTCTTCACCACGAATTTTCGCTCGAACTTTTGCGTCAATTTCAGCCATTATATCTGGATTTTCGAGCAAATATCGTTTGGCGTTTTCGCGACCCTGGCCAATATTTTGATCGTTATATTTATAAAATGCACCTGATTTTCCAAGAATTTCATGCTCAACCGCTAAATCCAGAATATCACCAGTTTTCGAAATCCCCTCGTTATACATAATATCAAATTCAGCAACTCGAAATGGTGCAGCAATCTTATTTTTAACAATCTTTACTTTTGTACGGTTTCCGATCACATCATCACCATTTTTAATTTGTGCAGTTCGACGAATATCCGCACGAACTGAAGCGTAAAATTTAAGAGCATTACCACCGGTTGTAGTCTCAGGATTTCCAAACATCACACCAATTTTCATTCGAATTTGGTTAATAAAGATCACTGTTGCTTTTGATTTGTTGATAATTCCGGTGAGTTTTCGAAGCGCTTGCGACATTAATCGAGCCTGAAGACCCATATGTGCATCACCCATATCGCCATCGATTTCAGCTTGTGGGACTAACGCTGCAACAGAGTCAACAACAATCAAATCAACAGCATTTGAACGTACTAAAGTTTCAGTAATCTCAAGCGCTTGTTCTCCATTATCAGGCTGCGCAACGAGCAGATTCTCGGTATCAACACCAAGCTTCTTCGCATAAGCCGGATCTAGCGCATGTTCTGCATCAATAAAGGCCGCAGTTCCGCCTTGCTTTTGAATTTCAGCAATCGCATGAAGCGTTAAAGTAGTTTTTCCTGAACTTTCCGGTCCGTAAATTTCAATAATTCGCCCTTTTGGATAACCACCACCAAGTGCAATATCTAAACTCAAGCACCCTGAAGGAAGAAGTTCAACATCAACCTTATGATTTTCACCAAGTTTCATAATCGAACCATCACCGAACTGTTTCGAAATTTGCGCAATTGCCAAATCTAATGCTTGTTTTTTACCGTTTTCTGCCATTTCAATATCTTTTTTTGCTTTGGCCATAAAATAATTCTCCCTTTAAATAGTATTTATATTTTAACACTTTTCAGCAAAATGTTCAAGGTTATTTTTCGAAAAATAAAAAGTCTCAAAATGAACCTTAAAGAAATAATCAAAAAACTATCGCACCCTTCTGTTTTGCTAATTTTATACGAGCTTCTTTTATAATTTCGGTTTGAATCATAGATATCTTCTTATTATTTAAAACGCCAAATTTTTGGTCTAATTCCATAACTCTAACATAAACCATATTACCATTAGAATCTATACCGATAGGAATTTCAATCATTTTTCTTCACCCCCTATAATTTTACTTTACCAATTTTTAAAATAGTAATGAATAGATCTTATCATATTTTTCTAACAAATTCAAATATATTAGACCAAAAAAATAAATTATGATATAA
>USNP01000048.1 GCA_900556165.1 uncultured bacterium | reverse complement strand
AAAATTTTCTAAAATCCAAACGCCACTCGGCGAAATGACAGCAATTGCACACGAAAATGCTCTAGTTTTTTTGGAATTTCAAGATAATGAAAATTTCGAAAAAGATTTAGCTCAAATTAAAGATTTTTTTGAAACCAAAGAAATTATCGAGGGTGAAAATCTACCCATAAAACAAATTCGCGTGGAACTTGAAGATTATTTTAAACATCCTTTCGCAAGTTTTCGAACACCAATCGAACTCGTTGGGACTGATTTTCAAAAACAGGTTTGGGAAGAGCTTCGAAATATTCCCGCAGGCGCAACTTCAACTTATTCTGAAATTGCCGAAAAAATCGAAAACCCTAATGCAGTACGCGCTGTTGGAAATGCCCTAAACGTAAATAAGCTTTCAATCATTATTCCTTGTCATCGAATTTTAACTAAAGATATGGATTTTGGCGGATATAACGGTGGTCAAAATCGCAAAAGTTGGCTACTTCAACACGAAGGAATCTAAACAATTTTAAAAGCACTCACATGAGTGCTTTTTTAGAGGTTATTTTTCAAAAAACTTCATAATCCGACGAAGTTCTTCAAGATATTCGCCAGACTCATCTTGCGCCAACATCATCGCTGGAACAGATAACGAATAATCGAAATTATTCCCACTATCACAATACCAGCCATCTCTAATTTGAACAGCGTAGAATTTTTCACCATTGTCAATAGAGTGTTGAATTGCAGATTGGAGCATTAATTCACCATTGGGATTTTTTTGCCATTCAGCCAAATTCCATACTAATGATTCAAGATAGTTGTTCTTAAAAATCCATGCACAAACGCTTGCAAGATTACTTTTCGCATTTTCAACACCTGGTTTTTCGTCGATCCTCTCAACATCAACGATCAAATTCCCGTTAGAACCTTTTTCGCGCGCCACAATTAAGCCTGCTACAATACCATATTTATCAAATTCAGCATCATTAAGAACTTCCTTTGCAGCCATAACACTTCCACTAAACTTCTGATAAGCTTCGAACATCTGTAAAAATTCGTTCTTTTTACCATTTTTAATCGCAAAAATATCATCCGGTAAAACATACCAAAAATCATTTTTACCTATAAAATTAATAACTTCCGGTGTTGAAAGAGGCGCTTGATTTCCATAAGCCACGCAATTTTGCAAAATGAAATTCTTTGGCGAAAGAATCCCAACCTGCTCAATTTTTTCAGCAAATTTAGCTTTTCCTTTTTTTCGAAGCGAATCTGCAAGTTCTTGCTTAATTTCAAAAACCTGCCGAATATCATTTTTTTCAGGACTAATTACAATCGCGATATTTTCCGCCAAAACACCAATCTCTAACAACTTTTCAATCTGAATACAGATGATATTTTGCAAAAAACCATCAAATGGGAGTGGAATCAGCTCTTTCGAAAAAGCCGTAGTTGCTGGATATCCACGCGTTCCATTTCCGGCCGCAGGGATTACAATCTTCATATTTTCAATTTTATTTGACATAGAAATGCCCTCCTTTTTTAAGTTCCTAGCTATCTACAGCTAATATCCTAATTATATCATATAAAAAGCCAGCGGTCAAATTCCGCCAGCTTTCAAAATTTTATTGCTCTTCTCCACCGAACTTTTCTCGATCGCTCTCATCACCATCAAGATTTTTAACAACTTCACTTTCTGTTGCTTCGCTTAAAGCATTAAAAAGTCCATCTTCAACATTTCCGCGAGGTTTCTTCTCAACAGCTTTCGCAAGTTCAATATCAAGTTCATAACCTGTCAATCGGCTCGCAAGACGTACATTCTGCCCAGCTCGCCCAATAGCAACACTTTGCTGATCTTCGCTTACAAGTACAGTTGCTCGTTTGCGTTCGTTTTCAGTAGTTTCCTTGATCTGAACCTCAATAACTTCTGCTGGATTTAAAGCTTCACGAATAAATTCGCTCGGATTTTCACTCCAAGTTACAATATCAATTTTTTCGCGTTCACCTATTTCATTCATTACAGATTGGACACGAACTCCACGACTACCGACAAAAGTCCCAACTGGATCAACACCATTCATCACTGAACGAACGGCCATTTTTGTGCGGCGTCCAGCTTCGCGAGCAATAGCTACAATTTCAACCATTCCAGTTTCGAGTTCTGGTACTTCCTGTTCGAACAAAATCTCAACAAATTTAGCATCCGAACGTGAAAGAATTAACTCCGGTGCGCGACCTTCACGTTCAATTTCTTTAATTAAAACTTTAATTCGCTGACCAACACTGAAATATTCACCGTTAATTTGTTCGCGAAGAGGCATAATTCCACTCGCTTTTCCAAGATCAATTCGAACGAATCGCTGATCAATTTTTGAAACCGAACCGCTCACGATTGTACCAACTTTATCTTCAAATTCTTCAAGAATAATTTCTCGCTCAGCCTCGCGAAGTCGCTGAAGAACAACTTGTTTTGCAGTTTGAGCCGCAACACGACCAAAAGTTTCAACTGAAAATTTCTCTTCCACAATTTCGCCAATTTCAGCATTTTGATCAATATTTTTAGCATCTTCAAGCGAAATCTCGTTATTTATATTGTAGGCCTCTTCACCATCAACAACTTCATATTGAACAAAAACTTCCGCTTCTCCAGTTTCGGTGTTAAGTTCTGCACGAACATTTTGATCACGATTTCCATTTTCACGACGCCAAGCCGCTGCAATTGCCATTTCTATTACTTCCAAAACTTTTTCTTCTGGCAAGTTTTTTTCAGCCGCAATAGTTTTTGCTGCTAACATCATCTGTTTAATATTCAAATCTTCCATTTTATCCTTTCAAATAATTTCTTTTATGAAAAATGCCGACCTGCTGGCCGACTACTTTTCAATTTTAACATACTTTATTTTTTTCGTCAAGATTTTAATTTAATAAAGTCAATCTTTGATATTTTTCGAGTGATTTTGGCTTTCTACTTAAATACTCTTGCCATTCTTTTTGATTTTCAAACAAAAAATCAACCGCCAATTGCGCACGCGAAATCATTTTCGTGTCACTAATACTTGCAAATTCCAGATTAATTTCTCCACTTTGAGCCTTACCATAAATTTCACCAGCCCCGCGAAGCTCCAAATCTTTTTCAGCCAAAATAAAACCATCGTCTGTTTTCGAAATCTCTTGAAGCCTTTGTGGTGGTTTTGCATTCGAACTCATTACAAGATAGCAAAACGCATTTCCACCACCACGACCAACGCGACCACGAAGCTGATGAAGCTGGCTTAATCCGAAACGATCCGCATTTTCAATCACAATCACACTCGCATTCGGTATATCCACACCAACCTCAATCACAGTTGTTGAAAGCAAAATATCAGCTTTTTTCGCCAAAAAATCCGCCATAACTTGCTCTTTTTCTTCAGGCTTCATTTTGCCGTGAAGTTGTAAAATTCGAAATTCTTTAAAATCGCGTCTCAATCGCTTAAATTCAGTTTCAACACTTTTAATTTCATCATTCGAACTCTCTGAAATTGCAGGAACAATCACAAAAGCTTGCCGACCATTTGAAATTTCAGTTTTAATTTTAGAATTCATTGGCGCACGAGAAGCTGGCGAAATAATCTCGGTCCGAACCGGTTTTCGACCTTTTGGTTTTTCTTTCAAAATCGAAACACTCAAATCTCCAAAAAGTGTAAGTTGCAATGATCGTGGAATCGGCGTCGCAGTCATCGCTAGTAAGTGTGGCATTTTTTGATGCGATTTTTCAAGAATTTTCTGCCGCTGTACTACACCAAAACGATGCTGCTCATCGATAATAACCAAGCCAAGATTCAAAAATTCAACTTTTTCTTGAATTATCGCACTCGTCCCAACCAAAATGTCTAAATTGCCTTTTTTTAAGTTTTCGTAGAGTGTTTTTCGTGCGTTCCCTTTCACTTTTCCTGAAAGAAACCCAACCGAAATATCCGCCCACGACAAAGTTTTCGAAAAATTATCCGCAAGCTGTTGAGCCAGAATTTCAGTTGGCGCAAAAACCGCAACTTGATATCCATTTTTTACAGTATTTAAAGCTGAAATTGCAGCCACGGTAGTTTTTCCTGAGCCAACATCACCTTGCAAAAGCCTATTCATAGGTTGGTTTTGTGCCATATTTTGCATAATCTCCCAAGAAGCAAAGCGTTGCGAAGGTGTTAATTCAAACGGTAACTTCTCGACAAAATTCTTCACATCTCGAATTTTCGGCTCAATTTTATAACTTTTCAATTGTTCATTTTCAATTTTATTCAATCTTGAAGCCAAAATTAACTCAAAAATTTCTTCAAAAGCCAATCGATCAAGAGCTAAATCGAATTGCTGAGCAGTTTGTGGGAAATGAACCCACTCGATCGCCTGCGCGCGCGAAATCATCTTCTCTTTTCGAACGACAATTTCCGGCAAAGTTTCAGGCAAAATCCGCATCAAAGGTTTTAATTCTGACAAAGTTTTACGAATAACTTCTGTTTTCAAGCCATTTTTCTGACGATAAATCGGCACAATTTCACCATCTTCTCCCGAGAAATTTTGATTTTTTGGTAATTCTTCACGCTTCATCACGCTAGGATTAGTGATTTGATATCGATTATAATTAAACTCAAATTTTCCTGAAAAGAAAAAATCATCTTCATCTTGAAGTTGCTTTACGCGATACGGCTGATTAAACCAAATTGCTTTAATTTTCTCTTTTCCGTCAGTCAAAATTGCCTCAGTTATCGTCATCCCGCGGCGAACCCGACGCATTGAAATTTTATCAGCACGCGCTTTAAATAAAACCTTCCCTGGCTTAATTTCGCTCAAATCAGTTAAGCTTGCGAAATCTTCATATTTTCGAGGAAAAAACTCCAGAATATCACCAACAGTTCGCAAATTAGCATTTTCGAATTTTTCAAGTGTCTTCTCGCCAACACCTTTAACAAGCTCTAATGAAGAATTTAGATTCATTATATAATTTTAGCATTTTTTGCTATCATTTTCAATTTTCAGAAAGATTTATCTCTCTTCCAGTTTTCATAAAATTTTTGTCACAAACTTTCAAACCTTTAATACAATTAATTTCATTACTTTGATATAAAT
>USNP01000047.1 GCA_900556165.1 uncultured bacterium | reverse complement strand
AATGACGGCGCTCAGGTTTCTTCTCCGCATGATAAAAATTTAATGAAAATTGCTCAAAATGTTGGCGATTTTACTGTTGGTAATTTTTCTGATTTTGTAAAAAATGGAAATATTGAGATTTTGGGTAAAAAAAATGACCAAAATTATATCGAAGTAAATACGAAACTGTCGCTTTCGAAAGAGCGAAACGTTAAGATTAGTTTTTCGCCAATTCATGGAACGGGAAGTACAAATTTACTTAAAACATTGAAAAATGCTGGATTTAAAAATATTGAAGTAGTTAAAGAACAAATGGAATTTGATGGCAGTTTTTCAACTTTGATCGACCGAAAACCAAACCCAGAAAATTTTTCGGCAAATAGGATGGCGATTTCAAGGTTAAAAAAATCGCAAGCCGATATTGCATTAACAACAGATCCGGATGCTGATCGAATTTGCGTGATGAGTCTTGAAAAAAAAGGTGAAGTTCGAGTTTTTTCGGGAAACCAGACTGCGATTTTAGTTGCAGATTATATTCTTTCGAAAAATCAAAAATTAAAGAATAAATACGCGGAGCTTTATTTTGGGCGAAGGGATTTTATCTGTAAAAGCTTTGTTACTACTGATATGCTAAATGTTCTTACTGAAAAGTATGACGTGAAAATTTATGACGATTTGATGGTGGGGTTTAAATTTATCGGTAAAAAAATACTTCAAAAAGAAAGTTTGGGTGAGAAATTTTTGGCTGGATTTGAAGAAAGCCTAGGCGGTTTAGTTGGTAATCAAACTCGAGACAAAGATGCTGCAACGATTGGATTAATTATATCTGAATTAGCGGCGGAATTGAAGCTAAAAAATCAAACTTTAGGTGAAAAACTCGATCAAATTTATGCTAAAAATGGCTATTTTGTTGAAAAAACCGAATCTGTCGAATTTGTGGGTGCTGAAGGTTTTGAAAAGATGCAAGAAATTATGCGAAAAATTAGAAGTGGAGATATTGATTTTGGATCTTCAAAAATGCGAGATTTTCAAAATTTGATTGAGAATGATTTTGTTAAAAATTCAACGCAGAGTTTCGAGATGTTGGAAGGTGGAGATGCGGTTAGTTTTGAATTTGGTGAAAAAACGAAAAGAATTACTGTTAGACCAAGTGGAACTGAACCAAAGATGAAAATTTACGTGCAGTGGCTTTTTGAAAAAGCTGAAGAGCAAGCCAGGATCGAGCAAATTTTAGAAGAATTTAAGGAGAAAATTTTATGAGTGTAAAACGACTTTTTGAACAATTTGAACCCGAGAATTATCGGATTTGGGTTGAATTAGATAGGGTAAAAGATGGGGTATTTTCTACAACAACAGAGGTTGTTGGTGTTTTGAAGAGATCTGATTTTATTACTCTTCATGCCAAGGAATTGGAAATTCACAAAATTATTTTTAATGGTGGACAACTAAAATTTGAAATTAATGGTGATGAATTGAAGATTTTTCCACCAAAAGAATTAAAGTTTGAGATTGGTAAAAAAATATCGTTTCGAATTTATGCTTCGGGTAAAATTACTCCCGCAATGCATGGACTTTACCCCTGTTATTATAAAGAAAATGGTGAAAAAAAGGAACTTTTCGCAACACAATTCGAAAGTCATCATGCGCGCGAAGTTTTTCCATGTATTGATGAGCCAGAAGCAAAAGCTACTTTTGAGCTGAATATTCGAACGCGAACAGATTGGACGGTTCTTGCTAATACAAAAATAAAAGAAGAAACCGAGGTTGGCGACTTTAAAACTCTAACTTTCGAAAAAACTCCAAAAATGAGCACATATTTGTTGGCTTTTGTTGTGGGTGATCTTCAAAAGAAGACTGCTTTCACTAAATCTGGCGTAGAAGTTTCAGTTTGGGCGACAAGAGCGCAAAAATCTGAATTACTATCTTTTCCACTTAATTTTGCGGTACGTGCTTTGGAGTTTTATGAAGAATATTTTGGACAAAAATTTCCGCTTTCAAAATGTGATCATATTGCTTTGCCGGATTTTTCGAGTGGTGCAATGGAGAATTGGGGTTTGATAACCTATCGCGAAACAGCTTTGCTTGCGGGAGAAAAATCTTCGATATCTTCAAAAAAATACGTGGCGTTGGTGATTGCACACGAACTTTCGCATCAGTGGTTTGGGAATTTAGTCACAATGAAATGGTGGGATGAACTTTGGTTGAATGAATCTTTTGCGACAATGATGGAGTATCTTGCAACTGATGTTTTGGAGCCAGAATGGAAAATATGGGAAGAATTTGCCGTAAATGAGGCGATAGTTAGTTTGCGACGAGATGCGATTGATGGCGTTCAATCTGTTCATGTTCCAGTTCATCATCCAGATGAAATTGGCACAATTTTTGATGGTGCGATAGTTTATGCTAAGGGTGCACGATTAATGAATATGCTTCGAAAATATGTTGGCGATGAGGCTTTTCGAAAAGGTTTGCGGAAATATTTTGAAAAATTTAAATATCAAAATACAATTGGGCAAAATTTATGGGATTGCTTGAGTGAAGCATCTGGCAAAAATATCGCTGATTTTATGAATCCGTGGATTCTTAGAAGTGGCTATCCGAGCGTTTTGGTTGAGGATTTGGGTGATAAGTCAAAACTTTCGCAAAAGCAATTTTTTATAGGTGAGGGAAAAAATTCTGGAAAAAAATGGCCAATTTTACTTGGATCGAATCAAAAGAATTTGCCTGAAATTATGGATTGTGAAGAATTTGAATTTGAAAAAGATCCGAATTTCATACAATTAAATAAAGAAAATGCTGCGCATTTTATTTCTAATTATGATGAAAAATTATTCGAAAAGCTTTTGGAAAAAGTTCGAAATGGCGAATTAGATACAGTTTCGAGGCTTCAAATTTTACAAGA
This sequence comes from uncultured bacterium, assembly GCA_900556165.1. GTDB lineage: Bacteria > Patescibacteriota > Saccharimonadia > Saccharimonadales > Saccharimonadaceae > Nanogingivalis. The sequence goes on along the minus strand of USNP01000047.1, from coordinate 2,197 downwards.
GCGATCATTGCTATCTCGTGGTGGTGAAATTTCGAGTGTTGATCTTTTGAAGACTCTTCAAAATTATGAAAATGAGCATTCTTTGAATGTTTGGGATATGATTAGTGTTTTGATTGGTGAATTAAAAATTTTTATTGATGAACAATCGGATGTTTCAAAAAAAATGAAGAAATTTGTTGAGAATTTGGCAAAAAATGAATTCGAAAAACTCGGATTTTCAAAAAAAAGTGGCGAGAGTGAAGATGATACGCAAAAGCGTAGCTCAATTTTGGCGCATATGATTTATGCTGAAAATCAAGATGCAATCAGTGGTGCGTTAAATATTTTTAATAATTCGAAAAATCCAGAAAACATAGATTATGAAATTCGAAGCTTGATCTTGACGGCTAAAATTCGTTTTGAAGAATTACCGGAGCTAATTCGGAAAATGCTTGAAGATTATAAAAATACTTCAAATGTTGATTATCGAGACGATATTATGGTTGCTTTAACTTCAACACAAAATCCTGAAACTGGTAAAAAATTACTTGAAAAAATGCTTGAAGGTGATATAATTCGTACACAGGATATTTTGAGCTGGTATGTTCATTTACTTCGAAATTCAAAAACTCGTGAACTAACTTGGCAGTGGTTGCGAGAAAATTGGAGTATAATTGAAGAGAGGTTTAATGGAGATAAGAGTTATAATGATTTTCCACGATATTCGGGTGTGATTTTAAGAACTAAAAAATCGCTTCGTGAATTTAAGGAATTTTTCGAACCGCTTAAAAATGACCCAAGTTTAACTCGCGCAATCGAGATGGGTGAAAGGGAAATTTCTGGGCGAATTGAATTAATTGCGCGCGATAAAAAAGCGATTGAAGATTTCTTGATGAAAAGCTAAGCAAAAAACCGACCAATTATCGGTCGGTTTTTATTTGGTTTGTTAGAAAAAATCTTTCAAAATTCATCATATTTTCTGGCGTGATATCTTCCGGGTTTTTATCTATTATTGCATTTAGATTTTTGTAAATTTCATCTTGATTCAGGTCTGTACCAATTAGAACAAGCTCTGTTTTTGGCTCTTGGTTTTTCCATTCTTCGGCTAAAATTTCAACTGTTTTGCCGACAATTTGAACTATAAATTTTTGTTCGTATCCTTTCATTCCAAAATAGCAAATCCCTTTCATTCGAAAAAGATTTTCCGGCAAATGATCAAGAAAATTGATAAAATTCGTAGGGTTTAACGCTTTTTCGGTTTCGAAAGATAAAGAATTAAATCTATTATGAATGTGGTTTTTGTGATCGTGGGAATGATTCTCTTCGATTTTGGGTTGTTTATCTTTCGAATTTTCTTCCCAAGAAAAGACTAATTTTGGGTCGATTTGTGAATTTTGGCTTTCGATTATTGGCGATTGAGGGTTTAACTCTCGAATGAATTTTCGAATTCTCTGAATTTGATTTTTCGAAACAAGATCGGTTTTATTTAAAACAATAATATCGCTCGACTTGAGGCATTTTTTGAAATGAGTTGGAAAATCTTGATTTGATTTTTCGAAATTTTGAGCGTCTATGATGTAAATATTTCCGCCAAAATAGGAATATTGATTGCCTGTGTAGCGCAAAGTTTTGAGTAAATCATGAGGTTCAGCAATTCCACTGGCTTCGATTATAATTGCGTCAAGCTTTGAATTTTTATTCGCGAGTTTTTTGAGTGGTTCGCTAAGGCCGTTATCACCGATCATACAGCAAATACAACCGTTACTGAGTTCGATTTTTTGCTCTTTAAGGTTTCCTGAAATCAATTGACTATCAATATTTATTTTTCCAAAATCATTCACGATTGCGCCAATTTTTAGATTTGGGCTTGATTTTAAGAGGTGATTCAAAAGAGTTGTTTTACCTGAACCTAAGAATCCAGAAATCATAATTACTGGGATTTTTTTCTTTTTTTCGGTTTTTTCTTGAATTTCAGTTTTCGAAAAATCATCAAAAATATCTTTTGAAAATTTAGGTAAATTAAAAATTTCGTTGTTCATACAACCAGTTTAGCAAATTTCAAAAATCTCCGCAATCTTGCTGAAAATGTAAAAATATGTTATAATTTGAAAAGTTGCATTTGCAAAGAAAATTTAGAAAGAGGTGAAATCTATGAAGATTTCGGAAATTGTAATGTTGGACAGTTTGATTACTGGCAAGAGTGAAGAAGTGAAATTTA